>CALFEW010000454.1 GCA_937958365.1 uncultured Chloroflexota bacterium
CGGTCTATCTGACCTGGCGCATCGCCGGAGAGACCGCGCCCGGCCGGCCGGAGATCGCTCTCGGCGCGGCGGCGATCAACGCCTTCCTGCCCATGTTCCTGTTCATCAGCGGCGCAGTCAATAACGACAACCTGGCCCTGCCGCTGACTTCGCTGGCCCTGTTGCTGATGATTCGTATCGTCACACGACGAATAGGGACTTACCAGTCGGTGCGCTGGTGGGAATGGGCAAGTGTGGGCGCGGTCGTTGGGCTGGCGGCGCTGACCAAAGAGGGCACCCTGGGTCTGTTCCCGATGATTTTCGGCACGGCCGTTGTGGCCGCGTGGCAGCGATTCGTCGCCGGCGGCCGGGACGCACGCGACAACTCGTCGGCGACATGGCCGGCGGTTCGCGGGCTGTTGTCTGCTGCCGTTTTCGCTCTCGTGCCCGCCTTGCTCATCGCGGGCTGGTGGTACTATCGCAATATCGTCCTGTACGGCGATTTTTTGGGTTGGAACGCCTTCATCGCCGTGCTGGGTTCCCGCGCCCAACCTGCCTCGCTGGCCCAACTCTGGGACGAGCGCGTCGGCTTTATGATGTCGTTCTGGGGCCTTTTCGGCGGCGTGAACGTGCCCATGCCCCAGTGGATATACACCGTCCTGAATGGCGTGCTGGTAACGGCCGTAGTCGGGTTTGTGGTGTATTTGGGGAAGGAGATTAGGAATGGTCAATGGTCAATGGTTAATGGTCAATTGTCAACGGCGAGCCGCCACTCGCTACTCGCCAATCGCCAATCTCTAATTTTCAATCTTTTCTACTTCGTCGCTTCCCGTTTTGCGCTTATTGTCTGCCTGCTGTTTGCTTTTGCCGTGGTGTTTGGGCTGGTGCAGTGGGCGACGACGACGTGGTCTTCGCAGGGGCGGTTGGTGTTTACGGCCGTTTCCGCCCTCTCTGTCCTCTTGATGGTGGGTTTGGTCGGCTGGCTGCCCCGGCGACCGGCGCGTTGGGTGTCCGGCGGGTTGGGCCTGTTTATGTTTGGCGTGGCGGCGCTGGCCCCCTGGTTGTGGATTCAACCCGCCTACCGGCCGCCGGAATTCCCCGGCCTGGCCGCCGCGCCCGCCGTGACGTTTGGCGATGCCTTGCGGCTGGTGGGGTATGAAGTGGACGACACGGCCGTTTCTCCCGGCGGCGCGGTGTGGGTGACGCTGGAATGGGAAGTCCTGGCTCCGCTGGACCGCGATTGGAGTGTGTTTGTCCACCTGACCGATCCGGTGTTGGGGCGGCCCATCGCCCAGCGGGATATGTATCCCGGCCAGGGTTTGTTGGCGACGCGGCTGCTCCAACCGGGCGACCGCATCGTCAATCGTTACCGGCTGGCTGTGCCCACAACGGCCGTCGCCCCCGCCGATTTGCAGGTGATGGTGGGTCTGTATGATTTTGCCACCTGCCCGGCGTGTGAACGGCTGCCCATCACCCATTCTGCGCCGGCCGCACCGGACGGGGATGCCGTCCAGATTGGCGAGGTGGCGCTAACGGCCGTGCCCGGCGCGTATCCCAATCCCACCTCGGTCAATTTTGGCAACGAATTGGAACTTGTGGGTTTTGCGCTCACGCCGCGCCGCGTGCCGCCGGGTGAGACGGTGGACCTGACGCTCTACTGGCGGGCGTTACGGCCGTTAGCCCAAAACTACACCTTCTTTGCCCAGGTGGTGGACGAAGACACTACCCGCTGGGCGGCGCAGGATGTGTCATCTGAAAGTTTGCCACAACCTACGTCACAATGGCCGATAGGTGAGGTACAATCTGTCTCCATGCCCCTCACGCTGGCGGCCGATACGCCACCCGACGTATATCCCATCATTATTGGCCTGTACACCCTGGAAGAGGGGCAATTTAAGCGGCTGCAATTGGTGACGGCGAACGGCCGTATCACTCAAGATGACATGTTAACCCTTACCCTGCTGTTGGTTGAAGAATAAAGATTGAAGATGAATGATTGATGGCTGGCTCTTCAATCTTTAGTCCTCAATCTTTTCCCGGCGGGTCTGGAAATCACAAGGAGAACCACACGATGAATCCACTCGTAGAACTACACGCCTACGGCCAAAGCTTTTGGTACGACAACATCCGGCGCAAGATGCTGCACGATGGCACGCTGCAACGGCTCATTTCTGAGGACGGGCTGCGTGGCATGACCTCGAACCCTTCTATCTTTGAAAAAGCTATCGGCGGCAGCGATGATTACGACGCGCAGATGAAGCATCTGGTAGCGGCCGGCGCTGATACAACGGCCGTCTACGAAGCCCTGGCGATCACCGACATTCAGGCCGCTTGTGACCTGTTTGCCGAATTGTACGTCGTCTCGGAGCGCGAAGATGGTTACGTGAGCCTGGAAGTATCGCCCTACCTGGCCCGCGACACGGCCGGTACCGTTGCCGAAGCGCGGCGGTTGTATACGGCCGTTAACCGCCCCAACCTGATGATCAAAGTTCCGGCCACGGCGGAAGGTATCCCGGCTATTTGCCAGTTGATCGGCGAAGGCATCAACGTCAACGTGACACTGATGTTTAGCCTGGCTCATTACGAAGCAGTGGCCAATGCGTACATTGCTGGGGTGCGCGACCTGGTCGCCAGAGGTGGCGACCCGCGCAAAGTAGCTTCCGTGGCTTCCTTTTTTGTCAGCCGGGTGGATACGGCCGTAGACGCCCTGCTCAGCAAGCTGGACCATGAAGCTGCGCCTGGATTAATGGGTAAAACGGCCGTAGCCAACAGCAAAATCGTCTACCAACGCTTCAAAGAATTGTTCCACGGCCCGGCCTTTGCCGAGCTGGCGGCGGCCGGCGCGACGCCGCAGCGCCTGCTGTGGGCCTCTACCAGCGCCAAAAACCCTGCCTACTCACAGACGATGTACATAGATGAACTCATTGGGCCGCAGACGGTTTCCACCATACCGCCTAATACGGTGGATGCTTTTCGGGTGAACGGCCGTGTCGCCTACACCCTGGAGAAAGACGTGCCCGCCGCCCGGTTTGTCCTCGGCAGTCTGGCAGATCTGCGTATTGATTTAAGCCAGATCACCGGGCAATTACAGGAAGAAGGTGTAGAAGCTTTTGCCAATTCCTTCCGGCAACTGATGGACACCATTGCCGCCAAACGCACCATGTTCTAAATTGCGACCTCTGGTGGCATCTGCTACAATCCGGCCTCTGGTTGTTGGCAGCTTTGGGTATCGTTCATCTGATGTGGCGATTCTTCAACAGCCCGGCCGATCAACACGCTGTTCGTGAAGAATCGCCGTAAAGGCGGTAAACATGCAACCGAGTATTCCTGCAATTCTGGCCGTAACAGACGTCTTTGACAATTTCACCCCAACCCAACTGGAGTTGGTTGCCGCGATTTGTGAACCGGGTACCTACCGAAAAGGTGACGTGCTGCTGAAAGAATACGAAAACAGCAACGCCCTGTACGTCATTGCTCGAGGCAGTGTGGAAATTTACGTCAGTTCCGACGTGGTTGGCGACAATTCGCAGCCAGTCATGGAGCCTGTCATGTTAACTGAGCTGCGTCAGGGCCAGGTGACAGGCGAAGTCGCTCTGGTAGACCAGGGCGCGCGCTCGGCGACCGTGCGGGTGAACCGAGACGATACCTACCTGCTAAAGATTGCGCGTCATCGCCTGATGCTTTTGTGCGATACGTATCCTGAACTGGGCTACAAATTGATGAAAAACCTGGCGGCCGACCTGGCTTTCAAAATTCGTAATACAGACCTGACAGTTCGGCAATTGCAGTTGATGTTGTCACAATCTAAAAAGAACGAACCCTGACCATGAGTGTCTGGTCAGGGGACACCAGGACCGGCGCGGCTTTGGCCGGTTTTTTTTATGCCCGTCTGGTATGGGCGGCCAGATGGGCGTTGTATTGACTGTTTTCGGGAAGAGCCATGAAAGCTGAAATTGTCAGTATTGGTACCAGATTGCTCATGAGCGATGTGCTAGATACCAATACGGCTTACATTTCACGCAGTTTGCAAGAACTGGGTGTTGAACTTATCTACAAAGTCACCGTTGGCGACAATTTGGAACACCTGACCGATGCTCTGCGCACCGCGCTGACGCGCGCTGACGTGGTGTTGACCACAGGAGGCATCAGCGAAGGGCCGAATGATTTTACGCGCCAGGCCGTCGCCACCGCTACCAATATCTGGTTAAACCCGGAAACCCAGGAACTCGAGGGCAGCATTGTGTTGGGTAAAACATCGCCACGCCATACGGGCTTTATCCTGGAAGATTTACCCGGCTTGCTCATCTGTTTGCCGGGCAACCGGCGTGAGATGGCCTACCTTTTGGAGACCGAGGTGTCGCCTTACCTGCGAATGAAGGCCAACGTGAAATCTGGCGTTTGCATTTTGCGCACGGTGGGCGTCATGGAAAGTAGTTTACGCCAGCAGTTAGCCGATTTACGGCCGTCGTCGAATCAGTGGATTGGGTTCGATTCCTATGCCGGGCAAACCAATATTCGCCTGCGTGTCATGGGTGAGAGTGAGGCTGAAATTCAAATGCAGTTGGCCCACCTGCGCCAGACGATTTTGGACCGGTTGGGCAACCATGTGTTTGGTCAGGATCAGGATCGGTTGGAGACGGTGATTCTGGCGATGTTAGCCAGAAAGCGGTACCGGGTTGTGGTGGCGGAATGCCATACGGATCGTGCGCTTTCGCGTCTGTTGAAGCAGAACGGCGCGGCTTCTGAACAAGTTGCGCTGGTATCTTTGAACACGGAGAATGACCTGGCCACGTTATTGGGCATCAGGCCGCCAGCGGCCGATCAGGCTTTAACCCATTGGTGCCGGCAGGCGGCGGAAGTATTAATGGTGAAAACGGCCGTGAACCTCTCCCTCCTCGTCTACAACCACATGACGCCCGGCGGAGTGCAGATAAGCGTTTACCTGGCATCGGGCCAGGGCGTATCCGTGACCCAGCGTTCGTTTGGCGGCCACCCGGAGAATATCAACCAGTGGGCCAGCACGTTGGGGCTGGCGCATCTTCATCGCTGGTTGTTGGTCCATGCCTGATTTTATGGGGAAGGTGGGCGATTCGTTTGCAGGTACTTCTATTTGGACGCTTTGATCTTATACGTGTCCATTGGTTCCGGCCATCGGCGTGCGGCCGAGGTATTGGCCGAGACGCTGACCCGACAATCCGGCTGGCGCTGCCATACCCTTGATTTGCTGGCCGCCCTATGGCCCCATCTGCCCAATCTGGCCAATCAGGCCAGCGCCCTCTTGCTAAAAGTTGCCGCCTCTGTTTACGACCAATATTGGGCCGACGACGAGGCTTTGAGCGCCCTGGATCGGGTGTTGGCGTTTACCGATCTGATCGGGTTTGGGCGCGAGTTGGTGGCCGAGATTCAACCGGCCGTTTGTATTTGCACCCACGCGCTGCCGGCGCGGGTTCTGAGCCTGTTGTGGTTGAAAGACGGCCGTTCCCTACCCACCCTCAACGTCGCTACCGATTTTATGCTCAACGGCCTCTGGCCGGTGGAGCGCACCACCGCTTACGTGGTGGCCTCCGAGGCCGCCCGCCTGCGCCTGATGGCTCGCGGCTTTCCCACAGAGCAGATTTATCCGTTGGGCATCCCCATCGCCGACCGTTTTGTCGGTTTGTCACCATCGCGGGCCGGGCTGCGCCGCCAGTTGGGATTGGCCGACAGACCCACGTTGTTAGCCATCACCGGCGGCTGGCGCATTGAGCCTTACGAGCAGATTGCCCGCCTGACGCGGCAGTTGGTTCACTATTGGGCAGATGGGCGCCGCCTGCTGCCCATGCCGGACTGGCAACTTGTGGTGATTACGGGCCACAACCGGGAAAATCTGGCGGAATTGCGCAATCTGGCGGAGCAGACGCCCTTTCCCGTGACGCTGCTGCCCTTTGTACCCAACATCGCCGATTGGATGCACGCCAGCGATTTAATGGTGACCAAACCCGGCGGTCTGACAGCGGCCGAGGCGTTGAGCTGTGGCCTGCCCATGCTGCTGCTGGGCATTGGGCCGGGCCAGGAACAGGCCAATGCCCACTGGCTGACCGACGAAGGCTGCGCCGTCATTGGCGAGACGGACATTGACCGATTAGCTGGTCAGATTGTAGACTTGCTGGCCGACGCCGACCGGCTGGCGACCATGCGGGCGGCCTGCCGGGTATTGGCCCGGCCCCAGGCGGCGCAAGACATTGCTTTCCTGGCGCAGCGCCTGGCGCTTGTGCCGGTTTAGAATGGTGGATGGTTATGAACGAGCGACAGATGTTAGGGCGATGGGGCGAATCGGTGGCGGCGACCTATCTGGAGGCGCAAGGCTACCAGATCGTGGTGCGCAACTGGCGCTGCCGCCAGGGGGAGGTTGATCTGGTCGCCAGGGCAGGCGCGGAGTGGGTGTTTGTGGAAGTAAAAACCCGGCGGGGTCAGGATATGGGCGCGCCGGAAGAGGGGCTGACGGCCGTTAAACAAAAAAAGCTGCTGGCCGTGGCCCAGGAATACATGCTGGCGCACGATCTGGACGCCGATTGGCGCATTGATCTGGTGGCCGTCGAGCTAGACAAAACCGGCAAACTGCTGCGCTGTGAGCATGTGCCGAACGCGGTGTTGGGTTGGTGAGGACAAAGATTGAAGATTAAAGATTGAAGACTGAAAGCCTGCTTTCTCTTCAATCTTCAATCTTCAATCTTCCATCTTATGGACGACAAAAAACGCCCTTCGCAAAAACTTCTGGTCCTGGTGGGGCCAACGGCCGTTGGCAAAACGGCCCTATCGCTGCGCCTGGCGCAGGCGTGGAACGGCGACATCATCTCCGCCGATTCGCGCCTGTTTTACCGGGGCATGGACGTGGGCACGGCCAAACCCACTGCCGCCGAACGGGCCATCGCGCCGCACCACCTGATTGATATTTGTGAACCCGACGAGACGGTGACGTTGGGCGATTATCAGCAGGCGGCTTACCGGGCGATTGACGCGGTGTTGGCAAACGGCCGTTTGCCCATTTTGGTTGGCGGCACAGGTCAATACGTCGCGGCGGTGGTTGAAGGGTGGGGCATTCCGCGTGTTGCGCCACAGCCGGCGCTGCGGCAGGCGTTAACGGCCGTCGGCGGCCCGGAACTAGCCCGCTGGCTGGCGGTATTGGACCCCGAAGCGGCGGCGCGGATTGATGCGCGCAACGTCCGCCGGGTGATTCGCGCCCTGGAAGTGACGTTGGTCACGGGCCAGCCCATCTCTGAATTGCAGCGCAAAACGCCGCCGCCCTACGACATTTGCCAGATTGGTCTGACGCGCGAGC
>CALFEW010000455.1 GCA_937958365.1 uncultured Chloroflexota bacterium
CCTGGCGGCCGCACTGGCAGAAACACCGGGAGTTACGGCCGTGTTTGATGCCCTTGCATATTCTGCGCGCAAGGAATATGTCCGTCAGGTTGAGTCCGCAAAGGCTTTAGATACCCGCAAACGGCGGATTGCGGGTATCGTGACAAAACTAGCCAGACAACTTGTTAAAGAAGAATAAAGATGAGCAAAGTTGTCGTCTTAGCCGGTATCAGGGCAAAAATTCAAACGAAGCCGCTATCGCATCCAATTCTGCTTCCAATTCGGCAAATGTACTGTCAAACGCTTCTAACGTCAGCAAGATAATTTTGTTACCCTGCGTAAAAATGTATTGTTTACCCTGAATCAACTCAGCCGAAGCTAATTCATAGCGAATGACATAGCTGTTTCCAGCGTTCAGGGGTGAAGCATTGGCCGAAATCAATGTGAAATTTGACTGGCGAGCGGCGTCGTTTTTAACTATTTCGGCAATCATTTGGGCGGATACTTCAATATCCTCTATGAATAGATTGGTGTATGCCGCGCCAAACTCTTCTTCGGTTTCGTGAACCAGCAGCAAGTCCAGATTTTGCTCAGGATCGCCGGGTTGTCTGACCCACCAGTCGGCATAATTGAGCGTATAGCCGAAGGTTTCGTTAGTGTACTGTAAACGGCCGTCAGCAATACTTACCACCTGCCTACTCTCGGCCAGAACAGTCTCCACATCAGCAATCAAGGTGACGTTTTCCGAAACAGCCAGGCTTTCTTCCAGGTCCGCCTGTCCTTCTTCTATTTGACCGAGGTTTAAATGGGCCAAAGCCCGGTTAAAGTAATACAAATCCCCACCATCAGGCTCCTCGGCCAGGGCAGTTGTGGTGGTGGTGATGACATCTTCAAAACGGCCGCTCATCAATTGCATATTACTGAGCAGTTCCGGATCCTCATCATAAACCGACGCTTTCTCCAACCATAAATCAAGCTGCTGATTGGCCTCGTCCAGATCGTTGTTCTCGACCGCCATTGCGAATAGAAGGCGGTGCGGTGCCGCCAGCAGTGGATTCAACCCTATGGCCTTTTCCGCGCTTTCAACCGCTTCATCCAGACGCCCCAGGTCAAACTGGAACCCGGCTTTGGCTGTATACGCATAGGGGTTATCTGGATACAAGCTGATGATCTTTTCCATTTCTCTCAACGCCTGCTCCAATTCGCCCTGATAAGCATACAAATAGGCGCGCATCCCAATAGCCTGCTCGTATTGAGGGTCCTCGGCCAACACCTCATGCAATAACGCCCACGCCTTTTCATTTTCCTGCTGGTCCATATAAGCTGAGGCCAATTCCACCCTGGTACTCAGGCTGCGTGGATACAATTCGACATTCTCTTCGGCGAGGGAAACGGCCGTATCCAGGTCGTCTTGTTGTCTGGCAATTTCAGCCAGACCGGAACGCGCCGATGGCGAGTCTGGGTCCAGGGCCAGCGCCTGCTCATAATCTGCCTGCGCCGCGGCAAACTCGCGCATCTGAAAATGAATGCGCCCGCGCAGCAAATAGCCTCGTGCGTTTTCCGGATTACGCGCAATCACCTCTTCCGCCTGCGCCAGGGCAGCTTCTTTGTCACCTGCCTCATCCAGGTAATAAGCGCCCAAAAGATAATACCCTACAGGTGAATCTGGGTACATGTCAATCAATTGCCGCGCTGCTTCCTCTAATTCTTGAGTTTGATACTGATCCACGAGCAAATATTGTCGGCTCTCCAGCCCAAATAGATAATCTGGATAAAGGGCCAGCGCCGCCTCCAGGTCCGCAAGCGCCAGGTTTCGATCCTGTGTTAACCGAAATGTGGTCGCCCGAAGCGTATAATATTCCGGGTGCGCTTCATCTTGAGCAATGGCCTGATCCAACAAGACATGGGCCAATTCCCCGTCACCGTTGGTCATGGCAACAGCGGCCTGCGCCCACAAAGAGGCGGGGGCTGATGGCGCAGTTTCCGCCAGAATGTTGACATCGGCCGCTGCTGCATCCCACTCGCTTACACGCAGCAGATTATGCACCCGTAAGGCCCGCGCTTCTACGTCGTCAGGATTGACGGCCAACGCCGAGTCCAGCGCCGCCAAAGCCAAACGCGGAGTGTCTTGCAGAGTGGCCACACCGCCTAATGTGCGGTGGGCTATCTGGCTAGAGAGGGTGTCGGCTGTGGCTGTCTCTAATAAGGCTTCGGCCGATGCTTTGGCGGCTGCCAGATCAAAATCCCGATAAGCCTGCCAGGCTTGCAGCGCCAGATGGAGCGTGACCGTGTCGTCCAAATCGGCTGCGGCTTGCGCTTCGGCAACGGCCGTTGCCAACTCCCCATGCGCTTCATACCATTCTGCCCGCAGCAGATAAAGCGCCGCCCGCTCTGAATCTATCAGGCCATCCTCTTGCGCCAGGGCTTTTTCTGCCTGAAGAAAGGCCGCATCGGTTTCGCCTAACGCCTGGTGAGCGATGGCCGCCGCATAGGCTAACCCGGCAATTTGCGCCGGCTGCAAAGTAAATTCGCGGTCCAGCACGGCCGTTGTCGCCGCCACTATCTGGTCCGGTTCTTCTATTTCGGCAATCTGCGCCAACGTCAGTTCTGCGACCTGGGTATCGGTGAGATATTCAGGGCTGGCCAGGGCCGCGGCGATGATGTCCGCATCGCCTGAACCGGCCAATATCATCTGCATTTGAGCTTGTAAATAATCGGATAACAAACCGCTGTTTACGGCCGTTTGCGCGTCGGCGCGCGCTGCTTCTTTGTCTGTTTCGATCTGCGTCAGCGCCCGGTACGCATATACATCCATCAAATTGGCATCCTGAGCCAACGCTTCGTTCAAGTCGGCCAGCGCGCCCGCCAAATTTCCTTGCTCGTAACGGGCAATGCCTCGCAGTCCTTGCGCTTCCGCTGCGCGCCGCAGGGCAAACGCAGGCTGCAAAGCCAACTGCGCATCCAGGCTTTGCTCCGCAAAAGCCCACGCACCTTCTTCCGCCGCGACCTGCGCTTGCAGCCATTGGGCGTTCTCTTTACTTTGCGCACTCAATACAAGGGCGATAACGGCGGCAGCCAACAGCAGCACAATCCCGCCACCCACCATCCACCCGCGGCGAGACGGCCGTTTTTCCGGTTGATTCGTCGTTTCCGGTTCAGATGGAGAAACGGCCGTGTCTTCCATTGCCTCTGCCATTACCGGTTCCACTTCATCTATCGGTTCGTTGGTTGGATACTCGCTCATGGTTTACTCTCCCCCTGCCGTCGTCAAAGATAGCTGCGGCAAAATGCGCACGCCCATCGGGGCCAACACGAACCCCATCACCCGATCACTCACCAGGGCATCGCTGACGCTGTGACTCAGTGGAATGGCTGCTACATCTTTCAGCAACAGCCGCTCAATTTCTTGATAAAGCGCCAAACGCGCCGCTACGTCCAGTTCTACCCGTGCCTCTTCCAACCGGGCATCCACTTCGGGATTGGTATAGCCGCCCACATTAAATTCGCTGTCTGTGTGGTACAACACGTCTAAAAAATTGCCTGGGTCGGGATAGTCGGCGCACCAGCCATAACTCACAATGTGACCCCGCTCCTCAGCCACAAGCACTTTAAAATCAACCGGGTCCAGAAATTCCAGGCTTACCTCTGCGCCCAGTACATCGCGCCACGTCTCAATCATCGCATTCAAATCATCGCGTTCCGAATCCCCAAAACCGGACGCCGAAATGACGATGGGCAGCAATCCTTCGGCGTACGTGGAAGCCGCCAGCGCCGCTTGCGCCATTTCTACGTTGTAGCTATTGGCAGCCTGTTCTGTCGCCAAAGCTGTGTCAAATCCGGGCATCCCTGGCGGCAGGATGGTGCTGGCAACCAGATTGGTCCCTTCGGCCAGCAGTTCATTTAGTCCTTCCTTGTCTACAGCCAACGCAAATGCTTGCCGCACCAGCGGGTCATCCATGGGCGGTAAAGTGTTATTCATTTGTAGAAATGTGGTGCAAAGGGAGGTATTGGTCATCCAGTTGTCATGGAAAGCGTGCGACGGCTGGCGGACTTCGATGGAATCTACCGCCCCCAGGTAAGCGATGTCTATTTCGCCCGCTTCAAACAGACTGATCGGATTACCCACCCGTGACAACAGATAAACCACTCGAGGCAATTGAGCGAGCGTATAATACGCTTCATTACGCTCGAAAACGTAATACTCGTTTTCGGCGCGATCAACCAGGGTGTATGGACCGCTGGCATTGGGTTCATAAACCCAATCCTCCAACTCTCTGTCGGCCACACTGGCCGAATCGAGGACAAATGAGGTAGGGTAAGTCAACTTTGCCAGGAAATAGGGTTTGGGACCATCCAGGGTTACTTCCAGCGTGCGCTCATCAATGACGCGCACACCGCTGATGGCGTCGGTCTCTCCGGCCAGTTTTTCGCGCAGGCCGAGAATGTCGCCCATGTAGGTTTCCACAATGGTGGAGTTGGTCTCGGGGTCGGCAGCGCGCTCCCAACTGTATTGTACGTCGGCGGCGGTTAACGGCCGTCCATCGGCAAACGTCAGTTCTGAGCGCAAGGTGAAGGTATATACCGTGCCATCCGCACTCACTTCCCAACTTTCGGCCAGGTCTGGCACGACTTGCATATCCGGCGAAAGCTGCACCAACCCACTGTAAAGCAGGCCAACATAATCGGCCGCCGAACCTGTCTGCTGTGCCGGGTCCAGGTTACGGGGCAGCGGTTCAACGCCCTGCAAGGCCAACGTTTCGTCCCGGTTGTAGCCTAACAAACGATCACCCCCAGGGTCAATCTGGGCTACCATTGTGTCCAGGGTGGTTCGACGAGCGGTAATATTGTTTGGTGTACCTATAGCAATTAACGTGACCGCTCTGGCATTGTCTTCCGTGTAAGCCAGATAGATCTGAAAAACATCAGCAGATGCTTCTCCTTCGATTATGGCTACCTGGGCCATCCCATCCAACCCATAGGGCATCTCTTCCTCGTTAACGATACGAAGATTCTGCAAACCCAAGAAACCTTCCTCCGCAGACAACAGGTCGTCCACAATGGTTTCGTAATTGGTATCCTCGCTGATGTACTCGCTGGTAACAAGGAGATATAGGTTCAATTCCGGATCATCAAGACTCAAGTACCCCATTTCAGTTTCTTCAAGCGCCCACCCAATCGGATAGTGCAAGGTAAACCCGTCCAGCTCGCGGACGTATACACCATCGGGAACGGCCGTTGGGGCCATCGTGGGAATCTCAATGCCGGTTATGGGGGTGGCGGTGGGCTGTCGGGTGGGCGCTTCCGGGCTAGAAGCTATGGGCAGCGCCTCTTCTGTGGGGCGTAACGGCCGTGTGCCTACGGCCGTTGGCTGCCACTCACTCACCAGACGAGGAACGTCGTCACCAGATTGACATGCGGCTAAACCGAGGAACAGCGCTAAAACAGTGAATACCAGGTATTGCTTTTGTTTCAATTTAACCTCGACCTTTTTGAAAGTTCAGCACAATAAAGACGGCGACAGCTACCAGGAGTAAGCCGCCAACAGGCCACAACCAGGAGTTGCCTGTCTTTTCTTCCGGTACATCAATCGTAGCTACTGGCGTAGCGGTGTCGAGTGGGTTTTGTGCGACGGGCTGTGGTGTTGTAGTGGGAGACTCTGTGGGGGTAGGTACGGCCGTTGGCGCATCGGTGGGCGGTTGCGTAGCCACTGGGTCTGGTACATCTGTCGCCGATTGGGGAATACCACCCAGGGCAATCGTCGGCACGGCGGTTGCCGTACCGGCCAGGGCTGCCGCATCGGCAGCCGACGTTGGCGTGGGCGCGTACCCCACACTGGTGCGCCACAAGGCATCCAGTCCGGCCGTGTCGAATCCATAAACGGCCGTTAACGCCGCATCCACGTCCTGCCCTTGCTGCATCGTTTGCAGCAATTCTGTCATCTTTTCCGGGCCATGCAGACCGATCAGATATGCAACCACCTGTCCACTCTGCGTATAGGCCTGTCCGGCTCCGTCCGAGTAAGCCGAAAATCCCGCTGCCAACGACTTTAGCGGGGGCAGTGAACCTGCGGCCATCGCATCCAGCATTCGGTCCACCTCGGCAGCGTCGGTTTCCCCCTCTGCGTACCGCGCCAGCCCCTCAACAAGCCAGGTCGGTAAACGAATGCCACGACAATTAAAAGTCAGAATACCTTCCAACAAATGGGTCAGTTCATGCGGCACAATGTCGGCAGCCCACGTTTCCTGCCCCGGCGCAACTCCCAATACCGTAATGCCGTATTCCGGGAAAGCCACGCCGCCCGTCCATTCAGGCACATTGATAATCGCATCTTTGACGGCGGTGGCGGAATCGTAAAACCATAATTGCACCGTCTCGGGTTGGGGCAAACCCAAATCGTCCTGCAAATGGGCCAGACTCTGGCCGGTTTGCTCAAGCATCGCCTGACCAAACGCGGCATTGCCCATGTACCAGGAAACCGTCACCCCGTCCATAGACAAAGTTTGCCAACGGTGGCTTTCATCGGCCAACACGTGTTCTTGCCGCTCACTGATCGTCTTGCTGCCGGCGGCGTCTTCCACTTCCCATTGCCACCAAATGGTAACGCCGGGTGGAATGGCTCCGCTGCGGCGCAGTTCCCATTCCCACTCCGCTTCCACCCTGTTTCCCGCCTCGAATGTGACGTTTTGCAGCGAGCCGCCGGTCTGGCAAGAACGGCCGTCTGTGCCATAGCGCAGCACAATGCGTTCAATCTCTGCCGCCGACTCAACCGTCGCGCGAAACACAATCGTCTCCGGGAAATCAGGGGCGATCTCATTTTGTAGGATGGTAATTGCTGAAGATTGGGCGTGTGTCGTTAGAGGAACGGCCGTTGCCAGTAAGAAAACACCTAATACCATGACACGTGTAATAAAAGTCATTGCCTTTGTGTTAGCGTCCAGCACGTAAATAAAGCCCCCTTCCTGAATCGTTGGAATTGTGAAAATTATTACATAGTCGAGGAATGTACGCAACCTCCCAAAACCATTCTGGACACGATTTCGGGAACCGGAAACTTCAACGGCAAAATGACCGGGAAAGGGAACTTGTTCGATTGAGGAAACTCAACCGCAAAGCTCGTAAAAGGACTATGCTACGTCACCTTACAAGCCCTTAAACGCCAACCGCCCCACAAAAATCCGCACCGTCTGGGCGAAAGCCAGCGCCCGCGTCCCGGCCGTGCCCGTGTGGCCGCTGGCGTCCATCGGGGCGCGAATCTGCGCCGCCGGCAAAAACCGCCCAATCGCCACGTCGTCCGCCAGCAAATCAACCAGTGGATTC
>CALFEW010000456.1 GCA_937958365.1 uncultured Chloroflexota bacterium
TGTTTATCTGGGGAACAGGTGAAGGATAATGTCTAGACTGCCAACAAAAACGTATGCACGCACCACTGACCCACTCGAACTACCCACCCTTATTGACGTTCAGTTAAATTCCTTTGATATTTTCAAAGACGAAAGCCTGGCCGAACTATTTGACGAAATTTCACCCATTGAAAGCTTCAATGGCGATTTGAAATTGTATTTTCCGTGTGATCGGCCGGAAACCGAAGGATTTGATCTGAAATATTGGTTTGGGGAACCGAAATATAGCGTAGAAGAGTGTGTCGAGCGTGATATGAGTTACGCGGCGCCGCTTTATGTGAAGTGCTTGCTTTACAGCACCGACCAGGACCAGCCGATTGTTCAGGAAATTTTTATGGGGGACTTCCCCCTGATGACTCCTGCCGGGACCTTCATTATTAATGGGACCGAGCGTGTTGTGGTGAGTCAGCTCATCCGGTCTCCGGGCGCATATTTTGAGGTAGTTGAAGAGCGTACGACGGGACGGCCGTTAGCCATGAGCAAACTCATCCCGGATCGCGGCGCCTGGATGGAATTTGAAACCCGTAAAACGGATTACATCACCGTCAAATTTAACCGTAAACGCACGGTGCCGATTACGCTTTTCCTGCGGGCAATGGCTGCGGTTAAAGATGATTTGGGCCTCAATATCTTAAATGAAGGCAACGACGCCGATTTGTATGCCTTGTTTGAGGACGTAGATACCAACAGCGAGCATCTGTACATTCAGGGCAGCATTGAGCAAGAACCACCCTGGGACCCAGACAAACCGGTCGCCGAACAGGCGCTGATTGAATTCTACAAGCGTATGCGTCCCGGCGATCCGCCGACTCTGGATAACGCCACGCAGTACCTGTATGAACAACTGTATGATCGCCGCCGCTATGATTTAGCCAAAGTGGGCCGTTACAAGCTCAATAAGCGTTTAGACCTGGCGACGACCATCCCGGAAGAGCATCGCACGGTGACTCAGCACGACATCGTGCGCATGATCAAGCGCATGATCCTCATCAACAATGGCCTGGAAGGCCCGGATGATATCGATCACCTGGGCAATCGTCGCGTAAAGACGGTGGGCGAATTGTTGCAGGCCAAATTGCGCGTCGGGCTGCGCCGGATGGAGCGGGTGGTGCGGGAACGCATGTCTATCCGCGAGAGCGATACCGTGACGCCGGTGAATTTGATCAATATTCGTCCTGTAGTCGCTTCGGTACGCGAGTTCTTTGGTAGTTCGCAGTTGAGCCAGTTTATGGAACAGGCGAACCCGCTGGCGGAACTGACCCACAAGCGGACGTTGTCGGCTTTAGGGCCGGGCGGTTTGCGGCGTGAGCGGGCCGGGTTTGAGGTGCGTGATGTGCATCATAGTCATTACGGCCGTATCTGCCCTATTGAAACCCCTGAAGGCCCAAACATTGGTTTGATCGGTCGGTTGGCGACATACGGCCGTGTCAACAAATATGGCTTCATCGAGACCCCCTATCGCCGTGTGCGTAACGTCATCTCCGCTAGCAACGATGAGTTGCTTGGCCACGATGCCTTCCAAAACATCGTTCATCCCGAAACTGGCGAAATCATCGTCTCGACAAGCGAAACCATCACTGCCGAACACCTGACCACCATGCGTGAAGCCGGTCTGGATCAGATACAGGTCTGGCCCTTCATGACCGATGACATTGTTTACATGTCGGCCGACGAAGAAGACCATTACACCATCGCCCAGGCCAACGCCCACAGCGATGCGCGTGGTCAGCTCACAGAACTCCGCGTATCTTCCCGTCGCAATCAACAATTCCGCTTCACCTCCGTGCAGCGCGTAGACTTTATTGATGTGGCTCCCCGCCAGATCGTGGGCATCTCTGCTTCACTCATTCCTTTCCTGGAACACGACGATGCCAACCGCGCTCTGATGGGTTCCAACATGCAGCGTCAGGCTGTGCCGTTGCTGCAACCTGACGTACCCATTGTCAGCACCGGCATGGAAAAGCAAGCCGCCCTGAACACGGGCCAGGTCGTCGTCGCCAAAGAACCCGGCGAAGTGGTCAGCGTTGCCGGCGATAAAATAACCGTGGTGGGTGAAAATGGCCCGCGCACCTACAACTTGCGTAAATACAATCGCTCCAATCAAAGCACCTGCATTGATCAGCGCCCCGTGGTCGTCAAAGGCCAGCGTGTTGAAACCGGCGATGTTTTGGCCGACAGTTCATCTACTGAAAACGGCGAATTGGCTTTGGGTCAGGACGTGGTTGTCGCGTTTATTTCTTGGGAAGGCGGCAACTTTGAAGACGCCATTCTGGTAAGCGAACGTCTAGTACGTGAAGATCGCTTCACCTCTGTTCACATCGAGAAACATGAGATTGAAGCGCGTGACACAAAGCTCGGGCCTGAAGAAATCACCTACGACATTCCCAACGTCAGCGAAGACGCCCTGAAAGATTTAGATGAACGGGGCATTATCCGCGTTGGGGCCGATGTCAAAGAAAACGACATCCTCGTCGGCAAAATTACGCCCAAAGGCGAGAAAGAACTCAGCCCCGAAGAAAAACTCCTGCGGGCCATTTTTGGCGACAAGGCGCGTGAAGTCAAAGACTCCAGCTTACGCCTGCCTCATGGGGCGCGTGGCAAAGTGGTAGACGTCCACGTCTTTGATCGTCAACATGACCGCGATCTACCCGCCGGCGTGGAAACAATGGTGCGCGTGAGCGTGGCCCAGCGCCGTAAATTGCAAGAAGGCGATAAAATGGCCGGGCGGCATGGCAATAAAGGTGTTATCTCCAAGGTCGTGCCCATTGAAGACATGCCTTACCTGGATGATGGTACGCCGATTGACATTATCTTAAATCCTCTGGGTGTGCCCGGCCGTATGAATATCGGCCAGGTATTAGAAACCCACCTGGGCTGGGCTGCGTATCAGCTTGGCTTCCGGGCGATTACGCCCGTGTTCGATGGCGCTAAAGAAATTGAAATCAGCGCCGAATTAGCCCGCGCCTGGTTGGTAGATCGGGGGTGGGATATTGTCACACAGTGGGCCTGGGATTGGCTTGGCGAAATGAACTATAGCCTGGAAACCCTGGAAAATGATCACGAGGCGCGAATTCTCTTCCTGTCTAACTGGTTGGGAGAGATGGGTTATGACGTACCTCGGTTAGAGACAGACTATCATTATGCGCGTTACAATGCAGGTCTGGAATGGTTGCGTACACGCGGTTGGGACCCAGACAAGTTGCTATTTGGTGGCCGGGAAGCATTGCGCAAACAAGACTTTGGTCAGTTTGACGAATACGCGATTGAAGTCTGTATCCGCGAGTGGTATGCGCTGATGCTTGAAAAATTTAGCGACCTCTTGCCTGAAAGCGTCAAAGTTGACCCGCTGGAAACTGATTTAGACACTTTGCGTGAACTGGCCGACAAAATCACATTGGTCAATCACATTCCGTTACCTGTTTATGGGAAAGAGCGTTTGATAGATGGGAAGACGGGACGGCCGTTTGATCAACCGGTCACCGTCGGCATCATCCACATGCTCAAACTCGCCCACCTGATTGAAGACAAAGCACACGCTCGTTCCACCGGCCCTTACTCGCTGGTAACACAGCAGCCGCTTGGTGGTAAAGCCCAGTTTGGTGGTCAGCGCTTCGGCGAGATGGAAGTATGGGCCTTAGAAGCCTACGGTGCCGCCTATACCTTGCAAGAAATGCTCACCGTCAAATCAGACGATGTGCAAGGGCGTGTCAAAACCTACGAATCTATCGTCAAAGACGAACCTATCGAAGAACCTGGCGTGCCTGCTTCATTCCGCGTCTTGGTCAAAGAGTTGCAAAGCCTGGGTCTTGCCGTAGAAGCCGTCACAGAATCGGGTGATGTCATCCGCTTCGGCAAAGAAGACGACAAGAAGAATCGGCGTTGGGCTGGCACAGGATTGATGGATTTGGCTAGAAGCCGTCATTAACATACAATACACAGGTGAATGGTTTCCGCAAAAAGCCGTTCACCTGTAAATAATCAAACGAACAATTGATACCGGCCCTCACGGAAGGATTACTGCCGGACATTATTGACAATCAATTTACTTGTGGTAGAATCGCCATTCGTATGTTTGCTAACTAGCTTCGCCCGGTAACTTAACCGAGTTACCAACCGAATAAGTAATTAGCATGGAGGCCATCGAGTTTTTAACTACGATGGCCTCCATTTGTCGGTAAGTAACGGCATATTCCCCACGTTATAACAGTTCACTGTTGGGCATTTCACCTATAACAGGTAAGCGTCAGGCCGGGGAAGTTTCAAAATAGAGTAAGGAGAAAAGCAAGCGTGCCTACAATTAATCAGCTTGTACGGAAGGGACGTAGCGCGAAAAACAAGAAAAGTACAGCGCCCGCCCTTCAGTGGACATTAAATTCCTTTAAACAGCGTCGTACACGGCAGCCAAAGGGCGCACCACAGAAACGTGGCGTTTGTACACAGGTGAAAACCCTGACGCCTAAAAAGCCGAACTCGGCGCTGCGCAAGATTGCTCGTGTCCGCTTGACAAATGGTATCGAAGTAACAGCTTACATTCCGGGCGAAGGACATTCCTTACAAGATCACTCCGTCGTATTAGTACGTGGGGGTCGCGTGAAAGATTTGCCGGGTGTTCGTTACCATATTGTCCGTGGTACCCTGGATGCCGGTGGCGTTGACAATCGTAAGAAGGCCCGTTCCAAGTATGGTACCAAAATGCCGAAGGCCAAAAAGAAGTAGGGAGATTGAAAAATGCCAAGACGTTATCGCCCCGAAAAACGTGTTGTTGAATCCGATTTGCGTTACAACAGCGTCAATGTTTCTATGTTTGTAAACCGTCTCATGAGAAGCGGCAAGAAAAGCACGGCACAGCGAATTCTGTATGATAGCTTTGACATCATCGAAGGACGCCTGAAGCGCCCGCCGTTGGAAGTCTTTGATCAGGCTTTGCAAAATGTCATGCCGCATATTGAAGTAAAACCTCGCCGTGTGGGCGGCGCTACGTATCAAGTGCCCATGCCGGTTGAGCCAGAACGTCAACTCTCTTTGGGAATGCGCTGGTTGTTAACGGCCGCTCGCAATCGCGGTGGTCGTTCCATGTCCGAAAAATTGGCTGCCGAGTTGATGGACGCAGCTAATAATCAAGGTTCCGCGGTAAAGAGACGTGACGACACACATCGTATGGCAGAAGCCAACCGGGCATTCTCCCATTTCTCGCGCTTTTAACCGCCGATAGTATAGGTAGTATTAATGAGTCGTTTATCGTTAGATCGAATCCGGAATATAGGCATTATTGCCCACATTGACGCTGGCAAAACCACGACGACAGAGCGTGTTTTGTATTACACGGGCCGTATTCATCGTATGGGTGAAGTGCATGAAGGCACTGCCACGATGGATCACATGGTCCAAGAACAAGAGCGCGGTATCACAATCACGTCGGCGGCTACCAGCACTTCCTGGCTCGATCATCAAATCAATATCATTGATACACCTGGTCACATTGATTTCACAGCCGAAGTTCAGCGCAGCCTGCGTGTTTTGGACGGTGGTGTTGTGGTGTTTGATGCTGTGGCCGGCGTGGAACCGCAATCTGAAACTGTGTGGCGACAGGCAGATGAATATAACGTACCCCGCATCTGTTTCATTAACAAGATGGACCGTGTGGGCGCTGATTTCGCCCGCACCATCGGAATGATCCGAGATCGCTTAAAGGCGAATCCTATCGCCATTCAATGGCCCATCGGTCAGGAATCTGATTTTCGTGGCATTGTTGACTTGTTAACAATGGAGGCTGTTGTCTGGGAAGACGATGATCTGGGTGCGACACCCATCGCTGTATCCATTCCTGAAGACGTGCGCGAAGATGCAGAAAAAGCTCGTCAGGCCATTCTGGATCGCATTATCGAGACCGATGAGGAATTGATGGTGCGTTATCTGGAAGACGAAGAAGTTTCTCCAGAAGAATTACGGGTGGCTTTGCGCAAAGCCACAATTCGTGGTGAAGTAACTCCTGTTTTATGTGGGACGTCTCTGCGTAATAAAGGCATTCAGATTTTGCTGAATGCCATTGTTTATTACTTACCATCCCCTTTAGACGTTCCTCCCATTGAAGGGGTTAACCCGGTGACCGAAAGCGCCGAAATCAGAAAAGCTGATGATGATGAACCGTTGTCCGCACTCGTTTTCAAAATTGTCACCGATCCTTACGTAGGGCGACTGGCTTATTTCCGGGTTTATTCCGGTGTTTTGCGTAGTGGTGACACGGTTGCCAATACAGCAAAGGGCAAGAAAGAAAGAATCGGCCGTATTTTGAGGATGCACGCAGACCATCGAGAAGACCTGAAAGAAGTGCGTGCCGGTGATATTGCTGCGACTCTCGGTTTAAAAACCACCTTCACAGGTGACACGCTTTGTGCCACTGATGCCCCAATCGTTTTGGAATCCATTGATTTCCCGGAACCGGTGATTATGTTGGCTGTCGAGCCAAAGAGTAGCGTGGACCAGGATAAGATGGGTATTGCCCTTAAGTCTTTATCAGAAGAGGATCCCACTTTTCGAGTTAAAGTGGATGAGCAAACTGGACAAACTATCTTGTTTGGCATGGGCGAGTTGCACCTTGAGGTGTTGATTGACCGTTTGCTGCGTGAATTTAAGGTGGCCGCTAACGTAGGACAGCCACGAGTGGCTTATCGTGAAACCATTACCACGCGCGTCGAGAAGGCAGAGGGGCGTTTTATACGCCAAACCGGTGGCCGTGGGCAATTTGGGCACGTTGTGTTGCGCCTGGAACCCTTGCCGCCTGGGTCTGGTTTTGTCTTTGAGAATGGGATTGTGGGAGGTGTTATTCCCAAGGAATACATTAATCCTACTGAATCCGGCATTCGAGAGGCGTTGGATAGTGGTGTAATTGCCGGCTACCCTTTGGTTGACGTCAAGGCAACGCTGTATGACGGTTCTTTTCACGAGGTTGACTCTTCGGAAATGGCCTTTAAGATTGCGGGTTCAATGGCTTTGAAGGACGGTGTGCAACGCGGTAAACCAGTTTTGTTGGAACCGATAATGTCTGTTGAAGTCGTTACTCCCAACGATTACACTGGCGATGTCATTGGCAACCTGTCTTCACGGCGCGGTACTATTGAAGGGATGGAACCTCGGGTTGAAGGGATTCAATCCATTAAAGCCCTGGTTCCGCTCGCTGAAATGTTTGGGTATGCCACACGCTTGCGTTCGATGACGCAAGGACGTGGCACGTTTACGATGGAGTTTCGACATTATTCACCGGTTAGTGAAGACATTGCCCAGGCGATCATTCGAGGCGGCCGTTAACGACGCCGCTTGTTTGGTAGCAATCGGGGTATAAACCGGTAGGAATACTAGTTTCAGAGAGGAAAGGGAAATTATGGCCAAAGAAAAATTTGTGCGCGAGAAGCCACACTGCAATATTGGCACCATCG
>CALFEW010000457.1 GCA_937958365.1 uncultured Chloroflexota bacterium
AAATCGGCCGCATCGGCGTTTATCCGCGTCCCATTCATCAATCTGCAAACATAGTTCGGAACTTCCGGGATGTTCAGATGCTAGAAAATGGCCGAAGCCAACTGCTGGCGATAGGCGCGGGTCAGTTGGTCCTCTTCGCCCATCAGTTCAAACAAGCCCAACATCACTTTTTTGGCCTCGCCGTCGCGGTATTTGCGATCTTTGTGAACGGCCGTTAACAAACTATACAACGCCGCCGAATATTCGCGCCGCCGGACGGCGTCGGCGGACTGGCGAAACAGCGTGTCCATCTCGCCTGCGCCGTTGAAGCGGCTCTGGCTGGCGTCGCAGAGAAATTGGGCCAGGGGCAGCAGCTTTTGGGCGGCGGCGGTCTGCGGCGAAGCCGGGAACGCTTGCAGTTTCGGCAGCGCGGCGCAGCCGTCTCCTTTTTGCAGTAGATCGCGGGCTTGTTGCAAACGGCCGTCGGGATCAGTCGCCGCTGCCTGCCCATTGGTGGCCGGTGCGGCGACGGGCTGACCGGCCGCTTTGGGCAGACGTTGCACAAATTGGCGCACCTTAGGTTCCGGCTGCGCGCCGACAAATTCGTCTACCAGCTTGCCGTTCACAAAGGCTTTGACGTTGGGGATGCTGCGCACGCCATATTGCATGGCTAACTGCTGATTATTGTCGGAATTAATTTTTGCCAGGGTAAACGTGCTGTTTGGCTCGTCGGCTAAACGCTCCAGCACCGGCCCCAACATACGGCACGGCCCACACCAGGGCGCCCAAAAATCAACCAGGACCGCTTCTTTGTGCGACCGGTCTATCACTTGCGTTTGAAAATCCGCTTGATTGACGTTGATAACCTTACTCATCTTTTGCCTCAATTTTTAGTATTCAAATTCAGCCTTACCATATCCGAAAACCGTTAGAAATGTATCAAAACGGCCGTCTCCCTTACACAACCATTACAATCTCTTAGCAAAACGGTAACTTGTTCTTAAACGGCCGTTAACACCCCCACCCTACACTTCCCATCAGTAAAAAAGACAGAAGCAGAACAGGAAAAATACCATGCACATTCTTGTGACTAATGATGATGGCGTCACCGCGCCGGGCTTGCTGATTTTGGCCCAGGCCATGCGCCAATTTGGCGAAGTAAGCGTCATCGCCCCGGACCACGACTGGTCGGGACACGGACATACCAAACATTTCAAACGGCCGTTGCGCGTGGAAGAAGTCCGGTTAGCCGATAACACCACCGCCCTGGCAACCGATGGCAGCCCGGCCGACTGCGTAGCGATGGCCGTCATGGGTTTGCTGCCGCAAAAGGTGGACATGGTCGTCGCCGGTATCAACTCCGCCGCCAACCTCGGCCACGACGTTTCTTACTCCGGCACGGTAGCGGCCGTCAAAGAAGCCAACATCTGGGGCATCGCCGGCGTTGCCATTTCCCTGGACCTGCAACGTCAAAATCCCTTGTTAAACTATGATCTGGCGGCCAGCGTCGCCTGCCAGGTGGTGCAAACCATCAGCCAGCAGCAGTTTCCGCCCGACGTTTTCTTCAACGTCAACGTGCCGGACATCCCCACGGAGCGGTATCGCGGCCTTCGCCTGACCCGTCAAGGTATGCGCGTCTATCGTGATCGGCTGGAAAAACGGCGCGATCCTCGCGGCGACTATTACTACTGGATCGGCGGCGACGCGCCCACCGGCATCCCCAAAGAAGGCACAGACATCGGCGCTCTGGCCCTGGGATACGCCTCCATCACACCCCTGCAATTGGACCTGACGGCTTACCACGCCCTGAACAATGTCACCCCCTGGAACGGACTGACGGCCGATATACCCGCCAGCAATGGCGTGTCGGCTCTGGCCGCCGTGCCCGTTCCTGTCTAATTCATCTCCCCCGGCGGAGCCATAGCAAACATACACGCTTCTTCTGCGAAACCCCTTCCTCGCATCCCCTGCATCTCTTCTCCTCTCTGAAAAGGCCAGACCCATGTGTCTGGTCTTTTCCATTTGGGGAAAGGGTTTGTTAATTGGTATGTTGGTTGGTTGGTTGATCATCCAACACTACCTTTGCACTTTTAAGAAATGGAACGCGGATTTTCACGGATGCGGCGGATAAACGCTGATAGTGATGGTTTTTATCCGCGAAAATCGGCCGCATCGGCGTTTATCCGCGTCCCATTCATCAATCTGCAAACATAGTGAATCCCCTGCTTATTTCTACTTCATACGGCCGTCTAACGCTTCTCTGACTTAGTTCTAACATTCATCCGTAACAATAGAGTCTGTACAGAAAACTATAAAGTAAGCAACTGAACTTGTTTCAGAAGACTTTGGAGGATGATTATGAGCAAAATTATTGGCATAGACTTAGGGACAACCAACTCCGTCGTGGCCGTGATGGAAGGCAGCGACCCCATGGTGATTGCTTCCGCGGAAGGCAGCAACACCGTTCCCTCTGTCGTCGCTTTCAACAAAAAGGGTGAACGCCTGGTAGGGCAAACGGCCAAACGCCAGGCAGTCGTCAACCCGGAAAATACCATTTACTCCATCAAACGCCTGATGGGCCGGCGCATTGACGCCGAAGAAACACAGCGCACCCAGAAAATGGTTCCGTACGAAGTTGTCGCCGGGCCGCAGCAGGATGCCCGCGTTCACATTCCGGTAAGCAACAAAACCTATTCGCCGCAAGAAATTTCGGCGCTGATTCTGCAAAAATTGAAGCGCGACGCCGAAGCGTACCTGGGCGAACCGGTAACGCAAGCTGTCATCACCGTGCCGGCTTACTTTAACGACAGCCAGCGCCAGGCCACCAAAGACGCCGGTAAAATCGCTGGGCTGGACGTGCTGCGCATCATCAACGAACCCACGGCCGCAGCCCTGGCTTACGGTCTGGACAAGAAAAACGACGAAACCATCCTGGTCTTCGACCTGGGTGGCGGCACGTTTGATGTGTCTGTGCTGGAAGTGGGCGACGGCGTCATCGAAGTGCAGGCCACCAACGGCGACACCCACCTGGGCGGCGACGACTGGGACGAACGCATCGTGCAGTGGATGATTGAGCAGTTCAAGATGGACCAGGGCATTGATCTGGGCCAGGACCGGCAGGCATTGCAGCGCCTGCGCGAAGCCGCCGAAAAAGCGAAAATCGAGCTGTCTTCGCTGATGCAGACGGAACTGAACCTGCCCTTTGTCACGGCCGACGCCAACGGCCCCAAACATCTGCAAATGACGCTGACGCGGGCCAAATTCGAGCAGCTTACCGGCGATCTGGTGCAGCGCTGCCGCGTGCCCTTCGACAAGGCGCTGAAAGACGCCGGGTTGGACGCCAGCGGCATTGACGAAGTAGTCCTGGTAGGCGGTTCAACCCGGATGCCTATGATTCAGGAATTGGTGCAATCGCTTACCGGTAAAGCGCCCAACAAAAGCGTCAACCCAGATGAGGTGGTGGCTTTGGGCGCGGCGCTGCAAGGCGGCGTATTGGGCGGCGACGTGAAGGATTTGCTGCTGCTGGACGTGACGCCCCTGAGCCTGGGCCTGGAAACGCTGGGCGGCGTGATGACCACGCTCATCCCGCGCAACACCACCATTCCCAGCCGCAAGACCGAGGTGTTTAGCACGGCCGAAGATAACCAAACGGCCGTAGACATCCACGTCTTGCAAGGTGAACGGCCGATGGCTACAGACAACAAAACGCTGGGCAACTTCCGCTTGGATGGTTTGCCGCCCGCGCCGCGCGGCCTGCCGCAAATCGAAGTCACCTTCGACATAGACGCCAACGGCATTTTGCACGTCACGGCCAAAGACAAGGCGACCGGCCGCGAACAACAAATTCGCATCACCGCCTCCACCAACCTGAACGAGGCGGAAATTGACCGGATGGTCAGCCAGGCCAAAGCGCACGAAGCCGAAGACCAGCGCCAGCGCGAACTCATCGAGGCGCGCAACCAGGCGGATCAGCTCATCTACACGGTGGAAAAGAGCGTGAAGGAACTGGGCGACAAACTGGCCGCCGCCGAGCGCGGCAACATCGAAAGCCTGATCACCGAGCTGCGCGCCGCCGTGCAAGGCAGCGACATGAACCAGATTCGCAGCCAGAGCGAGCGCTTGCAGCAGGCCAGCTACGCCATCAGCCAGCAGTTGTATCAGGCGCAGGACCAACCGGGCGCTTACACGAATGGCGCGAGCAACGGCAACGGCCGTACCGCTGATGAAGGTGTCGTAGAAGGCGAATTCCAGGAAATGTAAACCGGGTTTCGTCCGGGCGCGCCCATGCGCCCGCACAACCTGATGACACGCAACCGAAGGGCGGGCGCAATGCCCGCCCTTTTTGACGATTGGAGAGAGACCATGTTTCGTGATTACGATGATTACCGGCGGCGATACGGCCGTTCACAACCACAAGCCGTCACCGAGATTCCGGTGCGTTCGCCCAACCCGAACGACCTGCGCAGCGAGAACGGCCGTTTACGGCAAGAGCTAACTCAGATACAAGCCACCGCCGCCGAATGGCGCGAAACGGCCGAAAACTGGTACGCTACCGCTAAACAGCAGCAGGCCGACCTGAAACGGCTGGAAAAAGAGCTGGCGGCGGCCAATCGGCAGCTTGCGGCGCTGCAACAACAGTTCAATGGTGCACGCCACCACTCGCCGGAAACGGCCGTGACCCCGCCAACGGCCGTCAACGACGGCGACGATTGGCGCGAAAAATATATCCGGCTGGCGGCGGAACTGGAAAATAACAAAAAACGGTTGGAGCAGCGCTACACGCTGGAGACGCAGCAAAATCAGGAAAAGCTGCTGCGCGCCATGCTGCCCCTGGCCGACAATCTGGAACGCGCCCTGACCCATCAAGCATCGGTGGACGCCGCCGGATTGGCGCTCATTCGCCGGGCATTCCTGGCGACGCTGGCGGAATTTGACGTGACGCCGCTGGAGGTTGAGGGACGGCCGTTCGACCCGGAACTGCACGAAGCGGTGGGGTTGCTACCCCATCCCCAGGCAGAATCCGGCACAGTGATCGCTGTGGAAGAAACCGGTTATACTTACCAGGGTAAACTTCTGCGCCCGGCGCGCGTCCTGGTGGCCGCGTAAGGAGGAAAAAGCAGAATTGGCAGGTTGAAAAAAGAAGACGAAAGATTGAAGATTGAAGACCAACCAGCGCGTTCTCTCTCCTTGATCTTCAATCGTCAATCTTTGCAAAGAGGGATTCATGAAAGTACAGGATTATTATCAAACGCTCGGTGTGAGCAAAAACGCCGACGAGAAAACAATCAAAAAAGCGTATCGCAAACTGGCGCGGCAATATCACCCGGACGTGAATCCTGGCGATAACGCAGCGGAAGAACGCTTCAAATTAATCAACGAGGCGTATGAAGTGCTGGGCGACGCCGACAAACGCCAAAAATACGATCAGTTTGGCGCGCAGTGGCAGCAATACGAGCGGGCCGGCGGCCGGGCGGAAGATTTTAACTGGTCGCAGTGGGCGACAAATCCCGGCGGACGCGGGCAGGGTCAGACGCGCACCGTCAGTCCGGAAGAATTTGCCCAGATGTTCGGCGGCGCGGGCAGCAGCGGCGGCTTTTCCGATTTCTTTGAGACCCTGTTTGGCGGCGCGGGGCGTTCGCAGAGCGGCGGGTTCAACTTCAGCGACTTTGGCGGCGGCCAGACGCCGCAGCCGCGCACGCGCCAGGGACGCGACGTGGAACATAGTGTACAAATCACGCTGGAAGAGGCTTTCCACGGCACGACGCGAACGCTGCAATGGGAAGACGGCCGTTCGCTTCAGGCCAAAATTCCGCGCGGCGTAGACACCGGGTCACGCATCCGCCTCAGCGGCCAGGGCGGCGGCAGTCAGGTCGGCGGGCCGTCTGGCGACCTGTATCTGGTGGTAGAAGTGCTGCCTCACGCGACGTATAAGCGCGAGGGGGACGATTTGAAGATGGATCTGCCGGTGGATGTATATACGGCCGTTCTGGGCGGCCAGGTGGAGGTGCGCACCATTGACAAAAGTGTCAGCCTGACCATCCCGCCGGAAACGGCGGGCGGCAAGGTCTTCCGGCTGGGTGGGTTGGGCATGCCCAACCTGCGCCAACCGGACAAACGCGGCAACTTATACGTCACCGTCACCATCAAACTGCCGCAAAAATTAACCGAACGCGAAAAGGAATTGTTCGCGGAACTGCGCGGCCTGCGACTGTCGGCCTAGACGCAAGAGACCTGCCAGGTCTGAAAGATTACCCGCCGCTGGAAACGACAGCTTCCTCCACCAGTTTCACAAACGGCAGTTCGGCTAACTGCTTGATTTGCGCCCCGGTGGCCTGCCCTTCGACAAAATTCATTGCGCCTACGGCCGTGCGGTTAACGATCATGTGATCAGCCAGCACGGCCGTTTCGTTTTCCGCAGGCGCGGCGTAAAACTGCACGATGACGTTGTAGGTCTCTTGCGGATTGGCGAACGCGCCTTTTATTTTTGTGGCGGGGTCAATAGCGGTCACATCCAGGATGATGTTGGCGTCGCGTAAGGTGGTGAGGGTGGCAACGGCCGTTTGTGGCACATACGCCTGAAACCGATTCTCGCCCAGTGGATCAAACAAGACAATCCCGGCTTCTATCAGCCGCTGCTCAACGTCCTGGGTCAACGTTGCGGCCAACGTAAGCAGCACATACGCGCCGTCCGCTTCACCCATCATCGTTTGCACTTCCTGCAAGAATAATTCGTCGGCGTTGCCGGTGGGCGCACAAGCAGTCGCCCACATCGCCAGCAAAGCCAGCGCCAACACACCGTTTACCCATGTCCATAAGGTTTTCACGAGTTTTCACCTGCACCTCTGGCAAATATCGGGGAGTAAACGGCCGTCACAACCTGCACAACACGCCCGAATTTGCCTGATAATCGAACATCGCTCCTGGCATTTAAAACGTCTACGAGGTGTGGTTGGTTCCCGCGAGAAGGCACCCCACCCTGGCGGCAGGCCACCAGGGTGGGTTTGCAATGCCAAACTATTTGAGGATGGACGGAAGATTCACATTACAGGCGGTCGTGAGGAATGGGACGTTGACGACCTGGCCTTGTTGTAACGAGCCAGCATCGCGGAAATAGGCAATGGCTTCAAAATCATTGGGCGCAGGCTGCGGGCAAGTGGTCAGCGACCCATTGTAACGGATGAACCAGCGCACCAGGCGCGGATGACCGGCGATTGTCTCGCCCACCGCCACGCGCCAGTAAAGGCCGCCGACATCATTCATCAGTTCGGGGCTTTCGTAATAGTGGGAACGGCCGTCATCCGTATAAATGCGCGCCCCCTCCACCGTAAACAACGTCGTAGATGGCAATCCCAAGCGCACGTAACTGCCCGGTGCGGCAAAACCGGCGTTGCTCAGCGTCGTGTACAGATAAAACGTGCCGCCGCTAAACGTCCCGGCCGCCGGTGAAACGGACGCCGTGAGAGACATTTCGGCCCGGTGCAAAACCGCCACGGACGTCAGACCATAAGGCTGGGGAGGAGAGGAGTTAGAAAACGCGGTCACGCGGATACGCCACGCACCGGGCGTACCGCTGGTAATCTTCAGGTATTCCACCGTGTCGTCGCTCGTACCAGAGTAGCCAACGAGTACGTCATTGGCGTCATAAACGCGCAAGTCCAGGTCATTAATCACGTCGTCGGTTCCATCACCGGCAACCGGATCGGCCCAGGTCAGCGCCACACGCACCTCGTCGAAACCGGCGGGCACGTTGAAGGTATGTTCGTTGAAGTTGCCGGTGGCGGCCAGAGAGCCGGTCCAAAACGTCACATCACTGACGTTGTTTTGGTCGAAGACGGCGTGATAGGTGTTGAGCATGCCACGGCCGTACTGCGCCACATTCGCCCCCCCCACGTCCGTCGCCGAGGCAATCAGGGCCGACTTGACCACCTCCGGCCAGCCAATATACGAAGGGTAAGCGTCCAAGAATTGCGCCACGCCGCCGGTCACTTGCGGCGCGGCCATGCTGGTTCCATTCCATGAGTCATATTCACGGTTGTCGCCATAAAAATACCAACCCACCGGCGACGTAATTTTGACGCCTGGGGCCATAATGTCGGGCTTTACCCGCGTCGCGCCATCACCGTCTATGTCAATGGGGCCAAAATTGCTGAAGCAAATACGCTCTCCAGGCGGCCAGTTATCGTCGCCTGTGCCGCCGCAAGACGTGACATCCTCGTTGGGCCAGTTGCCATCTTTCACCGCGCCCACCGTGATGGCGTTTTTGGCCGTGCCCGGACTGCGCGACAGGGCGTTGTCGTTGTGGGTGATGATGACCATGTTCATCCAGTTGTTGGAATACGTGCCACGCACCGCCCGGTCGGCCAACTGGGAGCTAACGGCATAGGTGTTGTTGCCGCCGCCCCAACTGTTGTTGGAAACGTCGCCGCTGTTGGCCGCGCCGCGCTGCAAGGAAGCCTGGAAGTCACTGTCGAAATAGCCAAAACCAAACGGCACGTTGCAGCATAGGCGGTAAATCATCAGGTCGGTGTCCGGGGCGTGGCCTTCCCAGGCGCGGTCGGAGGTCCCGATGCCGCTGCCACCGATGGTGCCGGCGACGTGGGTTCCGTGGCTGTCTATGGCCGCCGCGTCGGTGCTGACGGGCAGCGGATACCAGGCGTATTGGTCCACGATGCGGCTGAGGGGCAGGTCGGGATGGTAGGTGGCGCCCTGGTGGGCAATGCCGGAATCCATCACCATCACGCGGATGTCGGTTCCAACGAAGCCATCTTCTTTGAGCAAATCGCCGCCGCTGGACAGGTTACCTTCCAGGTTGGCGGAAACGCCGGTGGGAATGACGGGAGCGTCGGGCGTTTCCACGGAGCCGGATTCATTGCGGATTTGCGGGTGGATGAGCTGCACGGCCGTATGCTCCGCCAGCGCCATCACGTTATAGGCCGGTATCACCCCTTCAAGCAAGTGCATGGCCTCATCCGAACGGCGTTCGATGGTCATCAATTTGGCGATCTCGGTCAGTTGGGCTTCGCTGGGGGTCGCAAACAACTGCACGGTGACGGCCAACGGCGCATCCGGCGCGGCGGCGTTTAGCTGCGCCTGCAAGCCATCCATGATGTGGAAAGCGGCCGGAACCTGCCCGACGAAGTGGATTTTGCCCTGGTCAATGGCGGCGGACACGGCCGTTACCGCCGCCGCCGGAATCTGGGCATAAAAGGACAATTTGTCCAGCGGGTCGCCAAATACCACGCCCTGCGCCGCCAGATCGTCTTTCAGGGCAATATCCACCGGATAGGTGAATTGCAGGGCCAGGTATTCGGTGGGAGCAACGGCCGTTGCCAGGTGTTGGCGCAGTTCCGGGGCCATGCCCGGCGTGATGGTCAGGACGTTGTTAGGCCCAAAGCGGATGACGCTGGGGTCAATGTCGCTGTTGGCTTTGGGTTCCGGCAACCCGGCGTCGGTGTAACGCACCGTCGTCGGATCATCCAGGTACTGGCCGGTGGTTTTGTCGTAACCCAGATTGACTTCGGAAAGGGTACTGGTAAAGGCGGCGTCGCCGACGGCCGTTTGCAGCAGCGTCATTACGTTGGGGTCTTCCGTGCTGCCCCATTGCGCCACAGCCGCCAGCTCATCTTCCGCCAGTCCATCCAGGCTGCCATCTTGCGCCAGCGGCAGCGCCTGGATGCCTTGAGACGCCAGCAAAACCATAACAATCAGACTCAGAACAAGAATCCATTTTATTGCTTTCACTTTGATTCACCCCTTTTGTTGTACACACATGGATAGACCCGGCGGGTTATCGTAAGATACTGTTTCCCGTATTCCGTAACCCGTATTCCGTAACCCGTAACCCGTATTCCGTATTCCGTAACCCGTATTCCGTTTGCCGATGGCGTTTACCAGAAGCAGCGTCCTACGGAATACGGAATACCGAATACGGAACACGAAATACCGAATACGGAACTAAACGTTAAAACAGCACAAATTCCGCTGTGTCAACGGCCGTTAAACAATGCAGAAGCTCCATCAACAGACAGGATAATCCAGCTATCAATCCGGCGCTGCCAGGCTGTTTACAATTGCAAATTTTGGGGAATTGCCAGGCCCGTTCCGGGCAGAATCAGGTGGGTAATTCTTCTTTGCGGGCTTTGCCGGTGGCGACAAAAGAAGGCATCCGGTGCCAGGTTTGTTCTTCCACCTCTTTGCGTGAGACGGTGAGGGCAAGACGGCCGTTTCCCTCATCATAATCAGCAACAAAATCGGTGGGAATATAATAATGCTCGCCCATTTCAAATGAAAACGTTTCCAGGTAAGCCGCATACAACTTCAGCGCCGGGTTCACTTCATCCAGGCGATGATAGATGTGCATGGCGTTTCCCAGGCATTGATGGTCATCCGTCCAAACGGCCGTATGTTTCTTAATTGCTACAGGTATCGTGTCCATCTTGCTCCCTCAACATGGTTGGTAAAATGTGGTGATACAGGCAATTTTAACACAGAAGCCGCCCAGTTGATCCGGGCATTTTCCCCGGCTCCAAACTCGCGCAAACCAGAACCATGCTTGATATGGTCGCTGTCTGATATAATGTGGCCCATGCACTATCGCCGGTTTACTTTTTGCCTGCTCTCCAGCCTGTTCACCCTGTGGCTGGCCGCCTGCCAATTTCCCCGCCAGATCACCAACCCACCCGCCGGCCAGCCCACCAGCCAGCCCACAAACCAACCATCCAGCCAACCCATCCCCCCCCCCACCTCCCTACCCACCCTCACGCCGCCGCCTACGGCCGTTCCCCAACCCACCGCCACCTACAGCCCTGCCCTGGCCGATTGGACCATCCTGGTTTACATGGACGGCGACAACGACCTGGCCGCCTCCGCCCTGAGCGACCTCCACGAGATGGAAGCCGCCGGTGGTTCCCAGGCCGTCAACGTCCTGGTGCAGCTCGACCGGCCAAATGGCGAAGGGGCGCTGCGCTACAAACTGGCGGGCGATAGTGATGGCGTTGGCGTTGGTGATGAAACGGCCGTTTCCACCCCACCCCTGGCCGATTTAGGCGAAGTCAACATGGGCGATCCGCAAACCCTGGCCGACTTCATCACCTGGGGCCTCACCACCTACCCGGCCAACCGCACCGCCCTCATCCTGTGGGACCACGGCGCGGGCTGGCAGGGCGTCGCCTTCGACGACGACAGCGCCGACTACGGCCAACCCGACAACCTGAGCCTGCCCGACCTCAGCGGCGCGCTGGCCGCCGCCCAGGCCCAAACCAACCGCCCCTTGCTAGACATCATCGCCTTCGACGCCTGCCTGATGAGCCAGTTGGATGTGTTGGCGGCGATACGGCCGTTCGCCCATTACGCCGTCGCCTCCGAAGAAGTCACCCCCGGCCAGGGCTGGAATTATCGCAGTTGGCTCGGCCGCCTCTACGAACAGCCCGGCCTCAACGGTCCCGGCCTGGCCCGCCTGCTGGTAGACGAGTTTGCCGCCGCCTACACCCAAACCACCCCCGACGATTTTGTGACGATGGCCGCCATAGACCTGACCCGCCTGCCCGACCTGACTTACGCCGTAGAATCGCTGGCCCAAACCCTGCTGGCCGACCCCGCCTTTGTCGCCGGCGCCATCGCCGATGCCCGCAGCGGCGCGGAAGCCTTCGCCCGCGTCTACGCCGACGACTTTGAGCGTTACGCCGCGATTGACCTGGCCC
>CALFEW010000458.1 GCA_937958365.1 uncultured Chloroflexota bacterium
AACGGCCGTTACAATACCCCCATGAGCAGCCGTTACCCCATTCCCGCCGCCGAGACCCGCGCTGAAATCGAAGTGAAGAATTCCCGTTTCATCGCCACCGCCGCCCCGGTTTTCAGCGTAGACGAGGCCAAAGCCTTCGTCAAACGCATCAAAGAAGAGTTTGCCGACGCCACCCACAATGTGCCTGCGTATCAAGTTGGGTTTGGCACGGCCGTTATCGCCCACTGCAACGACGACGGCGAGCCATCCGGCACGGCCGGGCGGCCCATATTGGCTGTCGTCCAGGGCAGCGGCCTGGGCGATCTGGCGGTGGTGGTGACGCGCTATTTTGGCGGGACCAAACTGGGCACGGGCGGGCTGGTACGCGCTTATGGCGACGCCGCCAAAGCTGTGCTGGCCGTGCTGCCCCTGGCGGAAAAAGTGCCCACCCACACGGTGATGTTAGCTTTGCCCTACACCCACCTGGAGCGGATTCGATTGTTGGTGGCGGCAAATGACGGCCGTATCCTCGAAGAAGAATTCGCCGCCGACATCACCCTCACGGCCCAATTCACCGTCGCCCAATTCCCCATCTTCCAGGCCGCCCTGCAAGAAATGACCCATGGCGGCCTGGCCGCCGAAATTGTGGAGACCAACGAAGCAACCATCATGCCTCTGGGTGCTTTTGCCACCTCTGGTGACGCTGTTTAGGAGCAAATTCCGTAGGTAAGTCGTAGATTAAGCCCCCCATAGGGACTATTGACGCCCGCCCTTTAAACCGTGTATGATGCTTGCAGGTTAACCTACCGTTTACAAATTGTTACAAGTAGTCAGAAAAGGAGGCGCGTATAGAAGTGATCGAATGCAGCACCAACTGGCTAACAAATGGCCTCATTAAGGTCAGGTAGATTGGTTTGAGCCTCTGACCAACACAAAACCGGTGAAGACGGTAGCTGTTGAGTTAGCCGTTTAGAAAATTGAAAATCTGTTCAAGGTAAGAGTTCAAAATTTGTAACTATTCAGAATTGTTAAGCTTGACAAAGTTTTTAGTGAAAGGTTAAGAAAATCGAGGTTTAATATCGAGATTTAGAAACTAAGAAACAGAAACTTTAAGAGAAAATTCTGCGAATAAAGAAAGGCCCAGTGTACACTGGGCCTTTTTTTATACCAGGGCCACATAGCCACCCACCGACAGGGCGATGAGCCATTGGGCCAGCCAGTAAGTACTCAGCACTATCACACGCGCACTGCGAAACTTCGCCCGAAAACGGTCCAGCGCCAGCGCCGAATCTGACACCACAAAAGAAACCGCGCCCATCGCCGCCAACAGAGCGCTGCTTGATGGCTGCACCGACCAACGGGCCAACGCCTGCCAGGCCATCGTCAAAATGGTGATCATGTAGATGATGACGGGCAGGCGCATTTTGCCCAGGTGCGCATGAAGACGGCCGTAAACCACCCCGCCAAACACCAGCAGCGGCAGCAGCCACCAGACCGAGAATTGAAAACCGGCGTCGGTGACAAAAGCGGCAATGTATAACACGTGACCGATGAGAAAACTGACCAGTCCAACGATGAAAAAGCGCGCCGGCAGCATCAGGAACACGTCACCGCCCAGGCAAAAGACCAACCCGGCAATCACCAGTCCCTTGTACAGCGGCGTGGCTGCGCCGGTTCCCAACAAGGCAATGAAGATAATCAGGGTGGTGGTGAGGGGTTTGAAGATGTAAACCTGGGTACGGGTGGGTTTGTATTCGCCGGCGGTGGCGAGTACGGCCGTTACCACCGCTGCTACCGTCAGAATGATAATCGTCATGCTGCTTGCTCCCTTGTTAGCTGATTGACTGAAACAACTCCCCCATCGCGGCGACAAATGTTTCCCGCGCCGCCAGTTCCTCTGCGGAAAAATGGGTTGTCAGCAGGTGGTCTTTATAGGTTTGCGGGTCCTGATCGTCGGGCACAACCCAGCTTTGCAGCGGGGTACAGGCAATGTCCTGGTTTTGTCCCAGCACAAACGTTTCGTTGACCACCAGACCCGTGCCCTTAACCCCCAGCGGCCAGGTGGCGTCCACCGTCATCTCGCCATCCGGCAGTTCGAGGATGAGGTAGTTGTGGACGTCTACGAAACGGCCGTTTCCCTTTTCGATGACCGGGCGTAAAGATGGGGGTACGATATCCGGGTTAATTTCGGTGACGGCCGTGCAGGCTATCAGTCGTGACGCGATGCCCAGTTCGGCCAACAATCCTTTCAGCAGATAATGCTTGCCGGAACACGTGCCGCGCCATTCTCGAATAATGGTCTCTGGCTCCCGCGAACTGGCGCGAATGTAAGGCATGTCGCGCACCAGCCGAAAGGCTTCGGCCGCGCCCAACGTTGCCGTTTCCGCCAACAGCCCGCGGTTGATGGCTTCCGTTTGCAATAAATCAATCAGTTCCATCCGTCCCTCCCTTTTGCTGTTCTAAAACCTAACCTGGACAAGCCAGAACCAAAAAGAGTTATCAAAGATTACGCAGATTGCGCAGATTGAAGATAAAAATCTGCG
>CALFEW010000459.1 GCA_937958365.1 uncultured Chloroflexota bacterium
ATAAAAAATGAAACAGTGAGCAGGTAAGCCAGTAACCGGTATAGAGCGCCTTACCCCACAAGCCCAGCCGCCACGCCCCAAAACCATTGACTTGCATCCCATCATAGGTTAAAGTTTGCAACAACATTGAGTAAGTTTTTGCTTCGGAAACCGAGAACACCGTCCAGACTTACACAGCCTGGACGTTTTTTTTGGGGCAAAAATGGATTTTGAAGGAGATTTTTAAGATGGACGAAGTAGAACAAGGAACAGTGAAATGGTTTAGCGACCAAAAAGGCTACGGCTTTATTGCTCGCGACAAAGGCGGCGATGTGTTTGTACACTTTTCCGCGATTGGCGATCAGCAGGGTTTCCGCACCCTGGTGGAAGGCGACCGCGTCGAATTTACCGTGCAGATGGGCCAAAAAGGTCTTGCTGCCGTCAACGTCAGTAAAATTTAGGATTGGTGTTTAATGAGCCAAAATGTTTTGCAGGTTGCCGATGACATGGTCATCAGTATGCACTATACACTAACCCTGGACGATGGCCAGATTGTTGACTCGTCTATAGAGGGCGACCCTTTGCAGTTTCTACAAGGTTTTGGTCAGATTATCCCTGGCCTGGAAAAAGAACTTTACGGCATGGTCATCGGGGACATGAAAAAAGTGACCGTCACCGCAGTGGATGGGTATGGCGATCTTGATCCCGACGCTTATCAGATAGTCCCGCGAAGCCTTTTCCCCGAAGATTTGGCCTTAGAAGAAGGCATGGGGCTGCGGATGCGCGATCAAAACACCGGTCAGTTGATTGAAACTTACGTGGCCGAAATTCGCGCCGAGGAAGTATTGTTGGACTTCAACCACCCGTTAGCCGGTGAAGAACTGACTTTCGACGTAAAAATTGCCGACATCCGCGCCGCGACAGACGAAGAACTGGCCCACGGTCACGTTCACTAACCGACTGCGCCTGCCAGATCACCAACCAATAGAAAGAGACATTCGGAAAACGAATGTCTCTTTTTTATTGCAGCTTAATTTCGTCGGCCCAGCAAACGCAAGATGTAGAGGAACAGGTTGATGAAGTCCAGATACAGCTTGAGCGCGCCCAGGACGCTAATCCGACCTACGATTGCCTGTACGTCACCCGATTGGCTGGCGGCAGTATAGGTCATCTGTTTGATGTGCTTGGTATCGTAGACGATCAGCGCCATGAAGATGAGGATACCGGCGTAGGTGATGATGTAGTCCAGGGTGCTGCTCCGCAAAAACATATTCACCAGCGTCCCTAAAATCAGGCCAATCAACGCAAAAAACAGGATAGGCCCCCATTTGGTCAGGTCTTGTTTGGTTGTCAGACCGACGATGGTGAGCAGGACGAAGACGACGGCCGTTACCCCAAACGCCATCGTCACCACACCCAAATCATACGCCAGCAAAATCGCTGACAGCGTGACGCCGTTCAGCGCGGCATAAGCGAAAAATAAGGCCAACGCCGCTCCGGTAGACAGCTTAGGCAGCGCCCGCACCAGGGCAATAACCAGAGCGATCTGCACCACAAACAGACCCAACAACACCCAGATCGAGCCAAAAACAAAAGACATGATGGCCGGACTGGTGACGACGTAAAAGGAAACGGCCGTCGTCAGCATCAGACCCAACGTCATCCACAAATAGACGCGGGCCATGACGGCGTTAAACGTTTCCGCCAGTTTAGCGTCCGATACCGGGCCGGGAACGCGGGATGGATACTCGGATTCAAAGGACATACTTTTACCTCCCAGGCTGCCGCAGCAGCATGTGTTTAGATGGCAAGAGTATAACACCGGCAGGCAAAAGTGCATGGCACAGTTCAAATTTGCCCCGCAGTCGGCCCTGATTTGTTTGTATGCCGCCTGACCAAACGCCTAAAGCAGTTTCTCGTTTTTAGATTGGACCAATCTTGGAGATTGGTCCAATCTCCACCAGGTCATCGTTGGACGACTGGTTTAGCTCAGTTCATCGTCTGGCGGGCGAATGATGAGCATGGACGTATGGCTGGCGCGCATAACTCGCGCTGTCACACTGCCATACAACCAGCGACGCAGCCCGGTACGGCCGTGTGTACTCATCACCAGCAGATCAATGGCGTGCAGGCGGGCAAAATCTAAAATGCTGTCCACAACGGCCGTGCCGCCCACCACAAACGTCTGCACGTTATCGTCCAGATGGTGCGCCGTATCGTGCAAATACGCCTCGGCCGCTTCCCGCGCCTGCAAAACAATCTGTCGTTCCCTGGCCGGCAGCAGCGCCCCATGCGCCACCGTTTCCGGTTCGCTCACCCGCAGCAGCATCACCTGCGCTTGCAAAGCTTCCGCCAGCGCCATGCCCGGCGTCAGCGCCCGTTCGGCCAGCAGCGAACCATCCAGGGCAATCGCCATACGATCAATCGGCTCCGCCCGGATGATCAGCACTGGACAGGAAGCGCTGTGCAGCACGCGCTCTGTGATGCTGCCCAATTCACGCACACGCGCCGTGGACCAACCCTGCGCCGACATAATGATCAGGTCCACGTCTTTCATTTCCGCCGTATCTACGATGATGCTGGCGGTATCCCCTTCAACGGCCAGCGTGTTTACCGCGATGTCCATCTGCTCGATGCGCTCCGCGACGCCTTCCAGGTAATCACGTACCTCCTGGCGGCTTTGTTCGCGTGAATATTCCGGCCAGGACCAGTCATACTCGGTCGCCATCGCCGGCATCATCATGTGAACCACTTTAATACTACGCAAAAGCAGGAGTTCGCCCTGGGCGGCCTGGGCCAGTTTCAAAGCGGTGTCTAACGCCCGTTCTGCCTCCTGTGATCCATCCAGGGGCACTAAGATTTTGTGAAACATGACAACCCCCTTTCACCATTCATCACATCCGCGCCAACACGTAAGTGACAATGTCGTTGATCGAAATAAGCTGGCCGTAATCCGCTTCGGGAATCTCCACGCCGGTTTGCTCGTTCAGGGCAATCAGCACGTTGAGAAAGTCGAAGGAATCAATGTCCAGCGCTTCGCGCACATCCTCGTCCGGAGCGATTTGGTCAAAATCCGCTTCCGGCGCAATGTCCTCCAGAATAGCCAGCAGCGCTTCTTTGATTTGCGCCGCAGTCATGATCTGTAACGTGGTCATAATTTTTCTGGCTCCTGTAAATGTTTTGCCAACGCATCCAAGAACTGGCCGCCGCGACGGCCGTCCGACGCCCGATGATCCCCCGCCAACGTCACCGTCAGCACGGGACGCACGCCCAACATCCCATTTTCCGCCCAGGGTTGCTCGGTGATTTTGCCAAAACCCACCAACGCCACCTGCGGCGGATAAATCACGCCAAACACTTTGTCCACGCCCATGTCGCCCAGATTCGTCAGAGTGATGGTGGCATCGGTCAGCTCCGAACTACGCAGCCGACCGGCCCGCGTGCGCATGATCAGGTCGCTCATGGCGGCCATCAGTTCTTCCAGGCTCTTCAAGTCGGCGTGGTGGATGGCCGGCGTCACCAGCCCGCCCTGCCGCAGGGCGATGGCAAAGCCAATGTGGATGGCTTCAGACGGCCGTAACGCATCCTCCACCCAATACCCGTTCAAGTCCGGCGCGTCCACCAGCGCTCTGGCTGTGGCTTTGATCAGCAGCACCACCGGCAGAATACGGTCGCGGATGGAGCGCTTCTGGTTTTCGGCTTCCAACCAGGCCAACGGCCGTGTCATATCCACGCGCGTTTCCAGATAGTAGTGGGGTATTTCACGGTTCGACTTCGCCATCGCCGCGGCAATCGCCCGCCGCATCGCCGCCTGAAACTCCGCCGACCCTTTCTGCGCCGGTTCTTTCACCGCTGGCTCAACCACTGGCGATTTCTCCATAACAACTGGCGGCGGGACTTCTTCCACCCTCCGCGCCTCCGCGCCTCTGCGTTGAAACGACTCCACATCCTCCCGGCTAATTGCTCCGCCCGGCCCCGTGCCCACCACCAAGCTCAGGTCCACGCCCAACTCCTCGGCCAGCTTGCGGGCCACCGGCGAGATGCGCGTCCGTTTGCCATTATGGGTCGGTTCCGGCGCGGCCGGCCGGACGATGGCGCGTTGGTCCATGGGATGCGCTTCAGCGCGAGCGGGAACGGCCGTTACCAATTCCGGTTCCGGCGTCGCCACATCCTCCGCCGTGCGAATGATGGCGATCACCGTGCCCACCGGCGCCTCCGTGCCCGGCTCAATCAGCAGTTGCTCAATGACGCCTTCCTCGAAGATTTCAATCTCAATCACCCCTTTGGCCGTCTCCACCGAACCGATCACATCGCCCCGTTTGACGGCGTCGCCCGGTTTTTTGAACCATTCGTAGAGGGTCCCGCTTTCCATGTCTGCGCCCAGGCTGGGCATTTCAAACTGGGACATGTTCACCCACCATCCTTTTCACGCTGGCGACGATGCCGTCTACCTGCGGAATAGCCGCCTCTTCCATGTGCTGGGCGTAGGGAATCGGCACTTCGGCGGTGCAAAGGCGCTCCACCGGCGCGTCCAAATCGTAAAACGCCTGCTCCATGATGCGCGCACTGATCTCGGCGGAGATGCCGCCGCTGCGCCACCCTTCGTCCACGATGAGCGCCCGGTGGGTTTTGCGCACGGAGTTGATGGTGGTGTCGTCGTCTAACGGCCGTAACACCCGCAAGTCAATCACCTCCACATCCACCCCCTCGTCTGCCAGCTTTTCGGCCGCTTCCAGCGCTTTGTGCAAACTCAGGCCATAGGTGATCAGGCTGACATCGCTGCCCTGGCGATGAATTTTGGCTTTCTCGATGTCTACCTCGACCGGCTTGACCGGCAGTTCGCCCTTCATGTTGTACAGCAGCGTATGCTCAAAAATCAGCACCGGGTCCGGGTCTTGCAGCGCCGGCCATAACATACCCCGCGCATCTTCCAGCGTGGCCGGAGTGAGGACTTTGAGGCCGGGGATGTGCGCGTACCAGCCCTCCAGGCTGTGGGCGTGCTGCGCCGCCAACTGCTTGCCGCCGCCCGTCGCCATGCGAATGACCACCGGCACGTTAAACTGCCCACCCGACATGTGCAGCACCGTCGCCGCCGTGTTCATGATCTGGTCGGCGGCCAGCAGGCTAAAATTCACCGTCATAATCTCGACGATGGGGCGCATCCCGGCCATCGCCGCGCCAATGCCCGCGCCGGTGAAGCCCGATTCCATCAGCGGCGTGTCGCGGATGCGCTCTGGGCCAAATTCTTCCAGCAGGCCCATGCTTACCGCGAAGCAGCCGCCGTAACTGCCCACGTCTTCGCCCATCAGAAAGACGCGCTCATCGCGCTGCATCGCCTCACGGATGGCCGCCCGCACAGCTTCGCGGTACGTCAACGTCACCGCCTCGCCGTGACCGTTCGTTTTGCCGTTTGTTTTCATGTGTCTCTCCTAAAAAAGAATTCGCAGATTACGCAAATAGCGCCGATTTAAGAAAAATCCACGCCATCCGCGTTCATCCGCGTCCCATCTCTTCCTCGGTATAAACAAAGCGCGTCAGGTCGGCGATGGATTCCCATTGCCCGGCTTCGGCGAAGGCAACGGCCGTTTCCACTTCCGCCGCCACCTCCCGTTCCATTTGCGTCAATTCATCATCATCCAGCAGATGCTGCTCTTGCAGCAGCCGGGCAAACGTGGTGATGGGGTCACGCCCCTTCCACTCCTCCACTTCCAGCTTTTCCCGGTACAGTTCGGCGTCGAACATGGAATGGGCGCGGAAGCGATAGGTGTTAATCTCCAAAAACTGCGGCCCACCACCGGCGCGAATGGCCGCAGCAGCTTCCTGCGTCGCCTTTTCCACAGCCAGCACATCCATGCCATCCACCACTTTGGCCGGGATATTGTAGGCGGCGGCACGCTCAGCCAGATTGACGTTGTAGTGGGATTTACTGATGGCCGTGCCCATGGCGTAATGATTGTTTTCCAGCAGGAACAACACCGGAACCCGCCACAGCGCCGCCAGATTCAGCGATTCGTGGAATTCGCCCTCGGCGGCGGCGCCATCGCCAAAGAAGCAGGCCGTCACCTGGTTCAGACCGCGCATTTTGTCGGCCAGGGCAAAACCTACGGCCAGCGGCAGCCCGCCGCCAACGATGGCGTTGCCACCATAAAACTTTAGATCCTTGTCGAACAGGTGCATGGAACCGCCCCGGCCACGACTGCATCCTTCCAGTTTGCCGTACATCTCGGCCATGATGGCCCCCATGCTCATGCCCCGCGCCAGCGCCTGCCCATGCTCGCGGTAGGTGGCAACGATGTTGTCCTCTGGGCGCAAAGCTTGCATGACGCCTACGGCCACCGCTTCCTCGCCGATGTACAGATGGAGGAAGCCGCGAATTTTCATCTTGGTGTACATTTCGGCCGATTTTTCTTCCAGGCGGCGGATGCGCAGCATTTCTTTGAGCAGGTGGAGGCCGTGGTCTTTGTCTACGGCCGTTTCCAACGTAGACAAATCCCCCTCATCCAGTCCCAACTCGCGCGCCTTCAACAGACGGCGCATGATCTTGCCGCTGCGCGTCTTGGGCAGATTGGGCATGAACTCAATTTCTTTGGGAGCGACGGCCGAGCCTAATTTCTGGCGGCCAAAACCCAGCAGTTCGGCGCGCAGTTTGTCGCTGGCCTCATACCCCGGCTTCAACGCCACAAACGCCTTCACCAACTGGCCGATGACCTCGTTGGGCACGCCGATGACCCCCGCTTCGGCGACGGCCGGATGGCCCAGCAGGGCGCTTTCCACTTCAAACGGCCCCACCATGTGGCCGGCGGTCTTGATGATGTCGTCGGCGCGGCCAACAAACCAGAAATAGCCGTCTTCGTCCTGCATGGCCAGATCGCCGCTGACATACCAGCCATCCACGAAGCATTTTTGATAGCGCTCGTCGTCGTCCAGATAGCCGCGAAACATGGAGGGCCAGCCGGGTTTGATCGCCAGGTCGCCATCCACGCCCGGTTTGTCTACCACTTCCACCGTGCCATCGTCCAGGCGGCGTAAAATGGCGGCGGTGATGCCGGGCAACGGCCGTCCCATGGAACCAGGCCGAATCTGCATGGCGGCAAAATTAGAGATGAGGATGCCGCCTGTTTCGGTTTGCCACCAGTTGTCGTGGATGTCCAGGTTCAGCACTTCCTTGCCCCAGACCACCGCTTCCGGATTCAGCGGTTCGCCCACGCTGGCGACAAAGCGGAGATAGCTCAGGTCGTACAATTCGCGCGGTTTCAGGTCCAGGCGCATCAGGCGGCGGATGGCCGTGGGCGCGGTGTACCAGACCGTCACTTTTTGCTCTTCGAGGATGCGATACCAGCGCTCGGCGTCAAATTCCGCCTCGTCTATGATGTTGGTGACGCCGTGCAGCAGCGGCGCGATGATGCCGTAAGACGTGCCTGTCACCCAGCCAGGATCGGCCGTACACCAGAACACGTCGTCCTGGTGCAGGTCCAGGGCAACTTTGGCGGTGTGGTAATGATGGTAAACGGCGTTATGAACGTGAACTGCGCCTTTGGGCATGCCGGTTGTGCCGCTGGTGAAGTGCAGCAGGGCCATGTCTTCCGGGTCGGTGGGCGGGATGGTGAATTGGGGAACGGCCGTTTCCATACACCGATGGAAAGAAAGCACCGTCGGGTCTACGTCTTCCGGCGCGTCGGTGAGCAGGACAACCTGCAAATCGGGCAGGCGGTCGCGCAGATCGGCGACTTTTTTGGCGTAGAGCTTCTGCGTGGTGACCAATACTTTGGCTTTGCCTTTTTGCAATCGTTGGAAGATCGGTTCCGGGCCAAAGGCGGAGAAAAGGGGCATGAAGACGCAGCCGGCCTTCAACGTGCCCAGGGCGGCGACGTACAATTCGGGGATGCGGCCGGCCAGCACAGCCACCCGGTCACTTTTTGCCAGGTTGAAACCGGTCAGGACGTTGGCGAAGCGGTTGCTGAGTTCTTGCAAATCGTGATAAGTGAAGTCTTGCACCTCATCGTCTTTGCCCAGCCAGCGCAGGGCGACTTTGTGGCGCAGCAGGCCATTGGCGTGGCGGTCTACGGCTTCGTAGGCAATGTTGAGGCCACGGCCGTCTGGCAGGCCGTCTATCTCGTGGATGATGGTATCCCAGGTGAAGGTGGAAACGGCCGTGTCATAATCCCTTAAATTGGGTTCCACAACCCAAGTTTCCGGCGCTTTATCAATCGGCTTGAAATCCATCTTTTAGCTCCCTTATGCCGGGCCGGTGTTTCATTTTCCGTAATCGGTATTCCGTGTTCCGAAATCACCGGGATCGGCGCTCTATCGTTTTTGTTTGCTGGTATTTATAG
>CALFEW010000460.1 GCA_937958365.1 uncultured Chloroflexota bacterium
TGGCGTCCATCCAGGTGAGTTGGATGCCTTCTTCGCCGGCGTAGAGGAGGCCGTCGGACTCGTCCATGGCAATGTTGTAGCGGGTTCCGCGGCGATGCCAGCGGACGATGTCTTCTAAAACAGGGTACAACTCGCGCAGCAACTCCTGGTCGCCGGTGGCCTGGTAGCAGGCGCGCACGGCTTCGATGTACCAGAGGGTGGCGTCTACGGTGTTGTATTCGGGATGTTCGCCGGCGTCGGGGAAGCGGTTGGGGATCATGCCCTGGTCTACAAACTGGGCATAGGTGCGCAGGATGCTGGCGGCAATTTCCGGGCGGCGGGTGTTGAGGGTAAGGCCGGGCAGTGCGACCATGGTGTCGCGGCCCCAATCGCTGAACCAGTGGTAGCCGGCGATGATGGAACGGCCGTCTGGGTCGCGGTTTGTGGGGCGGTTGACGATAAATTGGTCGGCGGCCAGCACCAGTTGCTGTACGGCCGTAGATTCAGCCGTGACCTCGGCGCGTTCCAGCAGAGCCTGCTCATAGGCCCGGCGCTCGGCATAGGCAGCGTCGCCGTCCAGATTGGGCGTATCCGACGTGCTGGCAACGATGGTCCACGATTCGCCCGGCTGCAAGGTCTTGCGCAGCAAGGCGGCGTAAAAGTGGTCGTCTTGCACGTCATTTTGCCCCCGGTACTCTTCAATGCTGAGGAAAAAATCTTCGTACCAATCGCCCTGGGGCTGCATGTCACCGTCGGCGCTGAGCAGGTAGAACGGGGTCGCGTCCGCATCGAACTGGATGGCCAGCCCGTTGGCGACCGGGTTTAACTCGACATCCCACAGGTCCATGATGGTGGTGCTGTGGTAGTCGCGGTAATTGGCGAGCGCTTTCACTTCCAGGGTAAGAGGGCCGGTGGCGCGGGTGAGCTTGTATTGAACGTAGGTGGTATTGGCCCCGGGCTGCATCCAGACGCGCTTTTCCAGCAAGGCGTTGGCAATGGCAAAAGTCCAGACGGGGGTTGTGCCTTCCAGGTGAAAACGGTTCAGGAAACGATGCCCGTTGGGTTCGCTGCTGGCCTTATCGCCCCAGCGATTGTTGAAAAGGGGGTAGAAACGGCCGCTTTCCGGGTAAATGCCATCATATTCGGCCGTTTCGTCGAGTTTGGTTAATAAGAGGGTGCGTCCTAAAGGTGGTTGCAAAGCCGCCAGGAGTAAGCCATGGTAGCGGCGGGTGAGGTGTCCAGCGACGGTGCCGGAGGCAAACCCGCCAATGCCGTTGGTAACTAACCATTCGCGTGTTTCGGCGATGGACAGGTTGCCACACACTTCGCGTCCAAAATCAAACATAATTGTATTAGCTCCTTGTCAATTTAGACGTTCGGCGGTTCAGGACGAACAGAGTGGACCTCGTGAGTTTTCCTTAAATTGAAGAACTATATCTTACGCAGGCGGTGGGTTTTAGGCAAATTGACCGGACAAAATCGGCCGTATCGTCATCATGTTCTGTGGGAACGTTAAAGGAACAATCCTGGCAAGCGTGATGAAGGGCTATATTCTGGCGAT
>CALFEW010000461.1 GCA_937958365.1 uncultured Chloroflexota bacterium
CGCCCCGTAAACGGGGCTAGAGACGACCGTGATGGTAACGACAAGCCTCCCAGAGGTTCCCCAGATTATTGAGATGTTACAGATTTATCCGCTAAAATCCGTCTGATTCGCGTCACCCGCGAGCTATTTCCCCATTCACCGACCCCCTGCCAGACAAGCCAGCCATGTCTGGACAACTATCCTATACACCTTCAAATCACCTCATGGTAGGATGTAACCGACTGTAATTACCGGGTTGGTTGATTCGTTGTATTGGCACAGCCAGCTTTCCCGGAGAAGCAGCATAGTTGCAGCAAATTCTTCTGTGAAAGGTATAGGCATGAACAATCAGCATTACGAGCTAAAAACAGATCAACGGACAAAACAAGGCGGACAAGGGATGCTCGAATACGCCATTTTATTGATGCTGGTGGCCCTGGCTGCGGTATTGGCGCTAATTTTATTTGGTGAAGAAATTGCCAACGGGCTGAAAAAATTAATCTGGGGCGTAACGGAAGCAGACACACTGACCGTGCTGGTGCTGGACGCCGACCAGGAAGGAATTCCTGGCGTGCGGGTATTTGTTTACTCTGACCAGGGCGATTATCAGGAGATTCATGGGGATACGGACGAAAATGGCGAGGTGATGTTTCAGTTGGAAGACGGCCGTTACCAGTTCCTGGCCCACCACCAACTCCACTACTTCTGGTCTTCCAAAATCGGCCATCCGGGGCAAAGCATTGTTGAAATTCAGACCGGGCAGGCCCCCTTCACCGTGCTGGTACAAAACACGTCCGGCGTTGGCGTGCCGGGGCTTCCGGTACACGCCTACACCGACGAAGAAGAATACATGGGCGTCAGCGGCGAAACCGACGAAAACGGCGCGCTGGTCATGGGGTTGGTAGAAACCAACGTCCAATTCCGGGTAGACGTCAACGACAATAGCCAGTGGTCGGACATTGTGCCTACCAGCGACGGCCAGATCATCATCACCCTGAATCCCTGCGGTACAAACCAGTTCCTGGCCGAATACTTCAACAATCGTTATCTCAGTGGCGAGCCAATTATTACGCGCTGCGAATCGGCCATCAATAACCGCTGGATTACCGGCGGTCCTGGCTCCGGCGTGGGCGCAGACAATTTTTCAGCGCGTTGGACGGGGCAATTCCAGTTTACCGCGGGCAATTACAGCTTCCGCGCCACAGCCGATGATGGCGTGCGCCTCTGGCTGGACGGCGACATGATGACCGACGCCTGGAAACCGCAATCGGAAACCACGTATGCCACCCGCAAGCGGCTGGGAACCGGCATCCACGAAATCAAAATGGAATATTATGAGAACTCCGGCAACGCCGTTGCCGTGTTGGCCTGGGAAGAGGCGGTTGAATCTTGCCCGACCGGGCAATTCCTGGCCGAATATTACAACAACCGATATCTGAGTGGCGATCCGCTGATCGTGCGCTGCGAAACGGCCGTAAACTACGATTGGCGCAACGGCAGTCCGGCAGATGGCCTCGGCAAAGACTACTTCTCCGTGCGCTGGAGCGGCACGTTCCACTTTGACGCCGGCGATTACGCCATCCGCACCACCACCGACGACGGCGTGCGGCTCTGGTTTGATAACAAACTGGTCATAGACGCCTGGGCGACGCAAACGCCCACCAGTTATGCCTATCGCCCCACGCTGACCGCTGGCGAACACCAGATCAAAATGGAATTTTTTGAATACGATGATGAGGCCATCGCCAAATTGAGTTGGGAAGAAAGCATCAATTCTTGCCCAACCGGTCAGTTCCTGGCGGAATATTACAACAACCGCATTCTCAACGATACGCCCGTGTTGGTGCGCTGCGAGAACAACATCAACTATGGCTGGGGCAGCAACAGTCCGGCCAGCGGCGTCAACGCCGACAATTTCTCCGTGCGCTGGCAAGGCCGATTCGACTTTGTCGGCGGCCCTACCACATTCACCACCATCACCGATGATGGCGTGCAGTTGTTTGTAGATGGCCGCCTGGTCATTAGCGCCTGGGAACCGCAAAGTTCGGTGACGCACAAGGCCACCGTGGATCTGAGCGCGGGCGAACATGAGATCATGCTCAATTACTATGAAGGGGCAGGGAACGCTGTCGCCAAACTAAAATGGTAGTAGGAAGCGGGAACCTGATACCCGACGGAGGTGAGGCAAATGGACGATTTTGACTTTAAACAGGACGTGGCGTTGGTGAAAGAGCTGCGTAACGGGTTGGATGAGTCGTTGGAAACGGCCGTTGTCGCCCCAGACATGCCGCTCAGCCAGCGCCTGGGCATCAACCACGGCGATATGCGGCGCTACCGGATTCTAATCGTTCGCGGACTGGTCGCTTTTATGGCGCTGTTGATTGTAGGGCAGCTTGCGTATCGGGGGGTAACGGCCGTTGCCCCCCGCAATGATGGCCCTGTTCCTCTGCAAGCGGCCGTGCAGCAAATAGAAACCGACTTGCTGCTGCCCGTGGCTCCGCCTCTTCCTTAAAACGAAAACTGGAGACCATGCTTCGGTCTCCAGTTTTAGCTGCTTATCTGAGTTTGGTATCCGTGTTCCGTATTCGGTATTCCGTGTTCCGTATTCGGTGGGACGCCGACTCTGAGAAATACTTACGGAATACGGTATACGGAATACGGTATACGGAATACGTTATACGGGTACTAAAAGCCTTCCAACTGAGACAAATCAGCGATGCCGTCGGCCAGGGCGGCGATGCGTTGTAACAAGGCCAGACGATTTTCGCGCACGGCCGTGTCCTCATCCATCACCAACACATTATCAAAGAACTGACTGATCACCGGTTGCAGTGCGCGCAGCGTACCAACCAGCGCCGCCACCGAACCATCTTGCGCCGCTTTTGCCGCCACATAAGCGGCCGCCAACGCCTGCTCT
>CALFEW010000462.1 GCA_937958365.1 uncultured Chloroflexota bacterium
GCTGCCAGCCCCGGTCTTTAGCATCACGGCCGAATTGCAGGCGTAGCGGCGGTTGGGGTTAACGGCGACGTTGGTACGGGAAGACGGCCGTCAGGAAGATGTTTTCTCGCTCATCGGCCCCAAGAAATATGACGTTCCCTGGAAAGATTTAGAGCGCCAGGGCTGGATAGCCACCGCCGATGTCGTCGAGGTACGCATTCCCTTGCCCCACGAGATCCGCATAGAATACGCCACCGCCGAAGACCGCGACAAATACCGCATCGCCGCCGAAAACAAAGATAAATTCAAAATTTTGGATGAACTGCTCATCAAACACCGCCACGACCAGGTACTCATCATCGGCATGTACCTGGACCAGTTGGAGAAAGTGTCCCGGCGCTACAACGCGCCGCTGATCACCGGCAAAACGGCCGTGAAGCAGCGGCAGGAGCTGTACGCCAAATTTAAGACGGGCGAAATTCCGCTGCTCATTGTGTCGAAGGTGGGCAATTTTGCCGTAGACCTGCCCAACGCCAACGTGATGGTGCAAATTAGCGGTATGTTTGGCAGCCGCCAGGAAGAAGCGCAGCGGCTCGGCCGTATTTTGCGCCCCCACGATAACCAGATGGCCCACTTTTACACTCTGGTCACCAAAGACACGGTAGACCAGCAGTACAGCGCCAACCGGCAGCTTTTCCTGACGGAGCAGGGCTACCAATACACCATTTTGTATGAAGATGAGGTGGCGGATTACCGACCGGCCGTCTTAAACGCTTAGGCGAGTTGGTTGGGACCAATTGTAACTCAAAATATATGGCAACATTAGAAACGCTAACCGAAAAAGACCTTAAGCAGGTTGTCAACAGTAGTTCCCTGAAAAAAGCCAGGAGCTATATGCGACGGGTGAATAAAGGAGTGCGCCACGGCCGTTCCCTGCGCGCTGAAGTTCGGGGCAGCCAGACCTACGCGGTGGAAATTAACGTGGCCGAAGACGGCATCCATGCGGCTTGCAGTTGCCCCTACAATTATGCCGGCTACTGCAAACATATCGGCGCGGTGCTGCTGCTGTGGCTGGAATCGCCGGGCAGCTTTACCGTTGAGCAGTCCGCGCCCGCCGCCACCCAGAGCGTGATTGATACGATTGCCATTGAGCCACCGGCAACGGCCGTTCCCGCCCAGCCACCCTTCTGGCTCACTACCCCCTTCGCCACGCGCCAGCAGCAAGATACGCAAAATCTGTACACCTGGCTCGACGCCAGTTATGTTGTGCCCGACTTGCGCCAGTTGGCAAAAGAGCAGGGCTGGACCATCAACGGCACACGCAAGGCCGACATCATCCAGCAAATTATCCAACAAATCACCCAGCCAGACATCGCCCTCAAGAGCCTGCGCAGCCTGGACAGCGAGCATCGGCAAGTATTGGATGCGATGGCTGTCCTACACCCGGCCCTGCCATACCGGATAGAACATCTAACGGCCGTGGCGCAACAGTGGGGACCGTTAACCACATACAAAACAACCGACGTCTATGTCCAACATTTGTATCGCAAGGGGTTAGCCATCCGCGGATCTGTCGTCCAAACGTACCCCCCACAGAACTCCTTTATTCCTAAAAGCGTACACCGCGCGCTGCCGCCATTGTTAGCCAACCGTGTCTCGGAAATGAGCCTGCCAGAGCATACAGACAGTCGTTACCAGTTGGGGCAGCCGGGGTTGTTTTTGCAGCGCTTCCAGCAAATTCTCCTCTTGCTGGACCAAAACAGCCCGCCGCTGCGCCCGCCCATGCCCCGTCCCCACCTGGAAAAATTCCACGAATTTTTGCGCGAATGGGATTATGTGCCGGAAGAGATCAAACAGGCGCAGCAGGCCAACAAGCTCAAAGCCCCCGATCCCAAACAGAGTTTCACGGTGCCGCCGCCGCAACCGGCGCTGCCCGATGAAACTATCGTCCGTCTGGCGCCATTGGCCGGCGATGAGGCACAGTTGAACTTTATCTACCACCTGCTGCTGGCAGCCGGCCTGTTGCAGCCGGGCAGTCCGGTAACGGTGTGGCGTAAGGTGAAGGAACAGTTTTTCCAGCAGGATGAGGCGACGCAGTGGGCGATTTTGGCGCGGACCTATTTCTCCACGATTATGCCCTGGAGCGAAATGTGGCTGGCATTGGCGGAACGGCCGTCGTTACAGCTCAAGCGCACCCAAAGACTTTACTATCGCACAACCAAACCACAAGAACTTTATGGCATATTAACCTTTTTCCGCGCCCAGGCGCTGCACCTGTTGGCCGGCCTGCCCGACGACCGCTGGCTCAATCTGCGCGAAGTGACCGATTTACTGCATCCCGTCTGGACCCGTTTTGACGCCTGGAGTTTGACTCCCACTCTATACAGCGGCGACACTCGTCCCGAATGGTTTCTGGCCGATAACGGCCGTCTCCTGGACACCACCGCCAACAAAGCCGACTGGGACATCGCCCAGGGCGCATTCATCCGGCACGTCATTCAAGGGCCGCTGCACTGGCTGGGGCTGGCCGACATCAGCATGGAAAACGGCCAACTGGTCGCTTTCCGGCTGCACGGCCTGAGCGATCTCTTTTTTGACAAGGTGGAAGCTATTCCGCTGGCCGGAACTGCGGGTGGGCCAACGACAACGGCCGTTTCCCCACCCCCGCCCACCGACGCTGTTACCATCGCAGGGAACGCCATCTTCATAACGCCAACGGCCGTAGGCGCCCAGACCCACAGCTACCTGGACAAACTCGCCCAACTGGAAGAAGCCGCCCCGACCCGCTTTACCTATCGGTTGTCCACCGCCGCCGTCCATGAAGCATTCGAGAGCGGCCAGACCCTGGACCAGTTAATCATCGGCTGGCAGCAATGCCTGCCCATCGCCATGCCCGACGCTATCCGGCAGCAGCTTATCGCCTGGTGGAATGCCTACGGGCAGGTACGGCTGTATGAACACGTCACCGTCATCGAATTTGGCGACGAATACGCGCTGGCCGAGATGAAAGCCGCCACCTCGCTGGAAAAACACCTGGTCGCCGAAATCTCACCCACAATGGTCATCATCCACGCCAACGCGATAGACACCCTGGTGGCCGAACTGGAAAAAGCAGGCTACACGCCTAAAAAGTCAGACAAAATTGAGTAGAAATTGGAGATGGCAGAGTGGGCATAAAGCGTCTGTTTGATTACCTGACTAAAGAACCTTTCGACCAGGCAGCTATGAATAGAGAGATTGCCACGCTTCTGGACAGCTACAACAGCAACACCCTCTGGGACATGGCTCGCGCGGCGCAGTTGCCGGGTACAGTGGGCAAAAAACTGGGCAAAGATGCTGTGTTGGCGCTTCTGAAGCAGGAATTCTTCAAGCCGGAGCGCATTGAAGCCGCCTACAAGCGTCTGACAAAAACAGAGCGCGATGTGCTGAACCGGCTGCTGCTGCATAACGGCCAAATTTCCAGCCGCTTGTTTGCGCGAGAATTGCTCCGCGCCGGGCTGGTGACGGAAGCGCCGCCGCCCCCAAAACCGAAGAAAAACGATTATTGGTCCAGGGAGGGGCAGTCTGTTTACGGCCGTTCCGTCACCCACGTGGGCAGCCCCATCAACGCCAAATCTACCATTTATGAAGACGTCATCGCGCGCCTGACCCTGCAAGGGCTGGTCTTTAGCGAAGGAACCGATACCAACACCGGCGGTACGAGTTACAAATTACAGTTCCATCCTGGCAATACCTTATATATTCCGGCGTTTGTCAGCCGCTATTTGCCGAAGCCTGAACCGATACCCGTTGTAGTCAACCAGTGGCAGCCGTCCCATAGGCTGCATGGCGATCCACAGCTATTTCTGCGCGACCTGTACCTCTATTGGGACACGGTGCGCCGCAGCCCGATGGACATGATCCAGTCGGGTTTTGTGGGCAAACGGGGTCTGAAGCAACTGAATGCCGCCTTGCTGAACCCCGACCCCACCCTGGACAGCGTTAAACAAGAAGACGAGACCGAACGCCTGTATTTGCTGCGCCAGATATTGCAGGAACTCAAGCTGGTGAAAGCGCAAAACGGGTTATTAGCAACGACGGCAAAAAGCAGCCACGTCATCCCGGATTTTTGGCAGAAAACATTGGCGGAACAGGTGACGGCCGTTCTCGCCGCCTGGCGCAACTTGCCGAACCCTTTTCGTTTTGCCGATAAACGAGCCTACTACCAGTTTACGCCGAATACGCGGCAGGCGAGTCAGATGCTGCTCAACACCCTGGCCAAGATGCCCGCCAATGCCTGGATCGAGTTGGAGGATGTACTGACCGGGCTGCAAGAAGAGAATGAAAATTTTCTTTTTAACGAGCGCAGCTACATCCAAAGTGGGCGAAGCTATCATTATGGCAGCAAAGGCCAGCTTCTGGTGGAAATGGACAAGCTGGAAAAACTGTTTATCGCTGAAGTAACCACCCGGTTTCTGCTGCAAATGGGGTTGGTGGAAGTAGGCTACAACAACCCGCCCACCAATCCTGCGAATTGGCACGCCTGCCGACTGACGCCGCTGGGAACGGCCGTTTTGCACAACCAATCCTTCCCCGATGACAATGCTGTCACCGGTCAGGTCATCATTCAGCCCAATTTCCAGATTTTGGCAATGGGGCCTGTGCCGTTAAACGTGCTGGCGCAGCTTGACCTGTTCGCCGAGCGGCAAAAGGTTGACCGGAGCGCTTTTGAATACCACCTCTCCCGTCAATCCATCTACGCCGCGCAGCAGATGGGCTTTGCTGTGGCCGAGGTGCAGCGCTTCCTGGAAACAGTCACGCCCCACGATTTGCCGCAAAACATCCGCCGTTCGCTGGACGAATGGGCTGCCCACCATGATCGCATTGTCTTTCGGCCCAATGTCACGCTGTTGCAAGCGGCCGACGAGGCGCTGCTGGAACAACTGTTGACCGGACCGGAAACCGGCAAGCTGCTGGCGCGACCGGTGAGCAATCAGGTGGCCCTGGTGAAGAGCAAGCAGCAAACCAGACTGATGAGCGCCTTGCATGAAGCGGGTCTGCTGCCGGCGGTGGCCGGAGCAAATCCCGAATCGGCGGACAAAAGCGTGGTGGTGGATGAAAACGGCCGTATCCAACCCGTTCACGCCGTACCCAGCCTGCACTTGCGCGGGCGGCTGGCTCCTTTTGCCCTAGAAGCAGAAGGCGGCTGGCAGCTTACCGCCGAAAGCGTGCGCCGCGCCGGGGGCAGCAAACAAAAAGTGCAAACGGTTGTGGCCGAATTGGGCAAATTGAATCGGGGGCCACTGCCCAACCACCTGGTGACGCAAATACGCGCCTGGGGCGGCTATTATGGCAACGCCACCATAGGTACAATGACCCTGTTTGAATTCCGCGACCGTGAGGCGCTGGCGGAACTGCGCGAACTGCCAGAGCTAAAAGAGATGCTCCAACCTTTCGCTGCCGGGGATCGGGCGCTGGCGGTGGTGGCGGAAGAACAGGTCACGGCCGTTCAAGCCATTCTAGCGCGCTTAGGCGTCCAGACCGTTACCCGGTAACAGTATTCAGATAACCCTCATACTCGTCTTCGGTATTCCGTAGGGCGTTACTCCTGGTAAGAAACGAAAATCGAATAACTCACAGAACTGAGATTGGAGATTGGTTCAATCTCCAATCTCTTTTAGGTTGTTTGATCCGCGCTCCTCAAGGAATGGGACGCGGATGTTCGCGGATGCGGCGGATGAATGCGGATAGTGATGGGTTATCCGCGATAATTGGCCGTATTGGCGTTTGGGCGCGCTTCATTCATCAATCTGCACACATCGTGTTTGGTCAGGTAGGATATAGATAGGAAGTAGTTAGGAAGTAGTTAGGTAGTAGTTAGGGAGTAGTTAGGGAGCGTGCGGCGATTTCTGGTTTTTTGTGTCCATGTAGGCCCATTCCGGGGGGGATTGGTGGGTGGAAAGGGGGGCGATAGCTGCCGGGTTTGGTACTTTTGTCTCATGAAGAAATGGTGACATTATTCCATGACAAACGGGCCTTGTGTATGTTATCTTTGAGGGCGTGATTTCAGTTGGAAAAAGGAAACGGCCGTTCACCCAATCATGGTGTCGCTCATAGATTTACCACTTCCCTCCGTCATAGATACTTCCACAGCAGACATGGCTGGGGAGTTTTATGTGCCCGCGCTCTCGGTCGCCACGCGGTATGATCGGGGGGTGGGCTTTTTTAGCTCTGGCTGGCTGCGGATGGTGACCAAAGGGTTGGTGGCATTTGCCGCCAATGGCGGCCAGGCGCGGCTGATAACCAGTCCCATTTTGGCAACTGATGATTGGGAAGCATTGCAGTTGGGTGACGCAGCGCGGCTGGATGCGTTTTTATACGCCTCTCTCTTGCGTAACGTGCGGGATTTGGAAGCCCAACTGGAAAAGGACACCTTATCGGCTTTGGCCTGGATGGTGGCCGATGGCGTGCTGACATTTAAGCTGGCTTTGCCACA
>CALFEW010000463.1 GCA_937958365.1 uncultured Chloroflexota bacterium
CGTAGAAGCCCTTCTATGCCAGCATCCACATCGCCGCATCATCTTGCTGCTGGACGAATTTGACCACATTCGCACCGGCGCGTTTACCGAAGATTTCCTGACAGAACTACGCGCCATGACCGGCGTGCTGGAGTACGACCTGGCCTGTGTCACCGCCTCTTATTGGGACCTTTACCAACTGGGCCAACACATCGGCTTGCCGCCAACCTCCCCTTTCTACAACATCTTTTACCCCACGCCCCTTTATTTGCCGGGCCTGGAATTGGCCGACGTGGAACTGCTCATCCGCCAGCCGGCCGAACAGACAGGCCTGTCTTACGTGGACGCCGAAGTCGCCGACATTTATGCGTTGTCCGGCTCGCTGCCGTTTTTTATCCAGGCCGCCGCCGCCAAATGGTACGAAACCAGGCTTTATGGCCTGCCGCCCACGTTCAACGACATGCTGCCCCAGTTGGTCGCCTCGCTGACGCCTTATTTTGACCAGTGGTGGCGTGAATTGTCTCGCTGCGAGCGGGTGTTGTTGCACAGCCTGGCGTCGCGCACGGCCGTTACCGATGCGCTTTGTCCCACCTACGACCTGAACGCAGCCCGGCAGCGGTTGCGCGCTTATGGGTTGATTGTGCCTGGCCGGGATGGCTGGTCGGTCAACGGCGCGATCTTTGCCGAATGGCTGCGCCAGTTCGCCGAAATAGACGTGGAAAGTGCTGCAAGTACGGCCGTTTCCCCCACATACTCCCTCCCCGAACTGCGCCAACTTCTCGATGAACACTTTAGCGCCGAAGAGCTGCACACCCTTTGCTTCGATCTGGGTTTAGATTACGAAACGCTGCCCGGCGCCGGCAAAGGCGCCAAAGTGCGCGAAATGGTCGCCTACATGCAGCGCCGCCAACAAGGCCTGGATCGTCTCATCACCGCCATGCGCGCCGAACGCGGCCCGATCATTTAATTTTCCGTCGCAACCAGAATTTTGCATCTGCGTAAAGCTTGTTGTTATTCTGAGCTTCCCGGAAGTTTTGAACTTCCGGGAAGTTTTAAGTCAAATTCTGGAGGTAACAATGAGCGCAATGAAATCGTCACATAAACTCAGACGGCAAAATGGCATCGTTGCCGGCGTGTGTGGTGGCCTGGGTGAATTTTACGGCATCAGCCCTTTCTGGTTCCGCCTGCTTTTCTTGATTTTGCTGCTGCCGGGCGGTTTGCCGGGTTTACTCCCATACGTCTTGCTCTGGCTGATCATCCCCCGCTACTGATACGCTGCCCGCTGTTCTGCGTTGGACGGCCGTTTCCAGGTCTATCTTGGAAGCGGCCGTTTTGTTTTCCCCGCCTCAATTTCGCTGGTCAAACCGGCCATCAGTGCTACAATTCCAACACCTTTTTGAAATATTGTTTCATAATATGAAACAAACCCAGAGGAAGGAAACGGCCGTATCATGACCAAAACCCAGCCCTACAGCGGCACACAAGCCGTAATGCGCGCCATTTCCCTGCTCAAAGCGTTCACCGATACCCGGCCTGAATGGGGTCTCGCCGAGCTGGCCGACGCCGTAGGTCTGAACAAAACCACCGCCTACCGTCTCCTCACCGCTCTGGAAAGCGAAGAATTGTTGGAACGCCGTCCGGAAACAGACGCCTACCGCCTGGGTTTGGGCATCATCACCCTGGGCGGCTGTGCTTTGCGCGGTAACGATTTGCGCACGCTGTGCCAGCCGGAACTGAAAGCCCTGGCCGCCACCGCGCAAGAAACGGCCGCTCTGGAACTGCTCACCGGCGCGGAAGCCCTGATTTTAGATGAAGTGACCGGCGACCGGGTGATGAGCGGCGGGCAGGCCATCGGCACGCGCTGGCCGGCTTATGCCACATCTACCGGCAAGGCGATGCTGGCCCACCTGCCGTTGGCGGAAGTTACGGCCGTGCTGCCCACCTCCTGGCC
>CALFEW010000464.1 GCA_937958365.1 uncultured Chloroflexota bacterium
AGGCGATGGTCGTCGTGGCTGTCTACGATGGCCGAGTAAGGGCGAATGGGGCCGCTGATGGTGTAGCCGTCTGGCTGTTCCGTCATGGTGACGTTCATTTTGGCTAATTCGCCGGCCAGCACGCTGATCCGGTCCACTTCTTTGACGCGCAGTTCGGCGGCGTCGCGCACGGCCGTTACTCCGGCGGCTTGCGTGGCGGCAACCGTCAGGATGGGAAACTCGTCAATGCCGCGCACCACCACCGGGCCGCCAATGTCGGCGCTGTGCAGTTCGTCGAAATGGACGGTGAGGTCTACGGCCGTTTCCCCGCCGGTCACGCGCTCATTGCTCACGCTAAACTGCGCCCCCATCTGCGCCAGCATGTCCAGAATGCCGGTGCGCGTATCGTTGTAACCCACGTTGGTGATGGTGATTTCTGAGTGGGGCACGATGGCCGCGGCCACCAGGGGAAAAGCTGCCGAAGAAATGTCGCCAGGGACGGTGAGGTCTAACGGCCGTAACCGCAAATCGCCCGGATTGTGCAGCGTAATCCAGTCGCCGTCTACGGTCACGTCCACGCCGACGGCCTGCAACATGCGCTCGGTATGGTCGCGGGCCGGGCCGGGCTGGTAGATGCGCGTATCGCCCGGCGTGTACAGTGCGGCCAGCAGCAGGGCGCTCTTCACCTGGGCGCTGGCGACGTTCATGCGAAATTCGACGGGGTGCAAGGCGGCGGGCTGGATGTGGAGGGGCGCACGGCCGTTGGTCGTGATGATGTTTGCGCCCATTTCGGCCAGCGGTTCGGCGATGCGGCGCATGGGGCGCTTGCGCAGCTGCTCGCTGCCGTCCAGCACCGAGGCGAAACGCTGCCCGGCCATGATCCCGGCCATCAAACGCATGAAAGTGCCGGCGTTGCGGCAATCAATGGGGGTGGGAGACGGCCGTAAGCCATACAATCCCACGCCTTCAATCGTCAAATCCCAGGCTGTTGGGCTGTGCTTCTCTATGGCGATTGGCACGCCAAGCGCCTGGAAGCCTTGCAGCGTAGCGATGGTGTCCCCGGCCGGCAGCCAGTCGCGCACCACGCTGACGCCATCGGCCAGCGCGCCCAACATCACCGCCCGATGGCTGATGGACTTATCGCCGGGCACGCGGATGACGCCGCGCAGGGGTGTTTTTTGGGGGCGAATGAGGAGTTGGTTCATCGCAGGCGTTTTTGTATCTTCTTGACAAACTTTTGCGTTTTCAGGTCATCACGGTCAGGATTGAGCCGGGCGACCGGCGGGCGGCCCTGGATGGCGGCGTGTTCCAGGGCGTGGTGGACCAGCAAATGATTGTGACGGCGCATAAAATCCTGGTGATCGGCGTCGGGATGGGTTTCGGCATCGGCGGCTTTGGCGGCGGCCAGTTTGTCGGCCAGGTCGGCGATTTCGGCGGCCGGCAGGTAAGCGGCCGAGACGCTCATCTCCAATTGGTCGTTTACGGGAACCAGCCGGGTGATGATCACTTCGCCGATTTCGACGTTGCCGTGCCCGCCTGCCTCAAAGATGTCGTACGTTTCGCCGGTCATGAAATCGCGCAGGTGGAGAATCTGACCGTCGTAGCCGGTCAGTTCGTAAGCGCCGGTGACCGTGTTGGTGAGCCAGCTATCCAGCACAGTTTGCTGATGGTGCGAGAGGGTTTCCCGATTTTCGGCGGCGTAAACGTCTAGCAGGCGTTCGCCTTCGGTCTGGTAATCATAAACAAACCAGTCGAAAAAGCGCACGCCTTCCGGCATACTCATCTCGCCGGCGGTGGTGGCGTCGTAGAAGTTGTTCCAGTAGAAGGGCAGGGCCTCGGCGACTTCCGGGGCAAACCGTTCTTGCCGGGCAAACTTGATGATGTCACGCCGCAGGAAGCGGCCGGCTTCTGACCAGGCGCGTTTCTCTCGCTCGGTTGCTTCGTCTGATTGCATGTGACAGTTTTTGTATTTTTTACCACTGCCACAATAGCAGGGTTCATTGCGACCTATTTTTGTTGTCATTCTCTCTCCCTCGAAAATTTCGAATTTCGGATTTCAGATTGAAGTTCCCGGGATTTTCGTTCGCGGTGGTGGGGTGGATTACGTTCATGTTTGCAGCGCCTCCAGTAGCGGCAGCAATTCGCTCAGGCTGGTAATGGTGAAATCAGGTTCACCCTTCTCCGGCCGCAGCTCCAGGTTGGGCGACGACATCAGGACGCTGATCAGGCCCACAGCGTTGGCCCCGGCTATGTCGTTGGCCGGACGGTCGCCGACAAAAACTGCCTGGGCTGCCTGAATCCCTAGCAGGGCGAGCGCACGCTCGTAGATGATGGGGTGGGGTTTCATATAACCAACGTCGCCGGAGGTGAGGCGCACGTCGAAGTAGTCGAGGATGCCATAGGCGCGCAGTTCGATGTCGCGCATCCACATGGGCATCATGGAATTGGTGATGAGGCCGATTTTGTAGGCTTGTTGGCGTAAGGTTTCCAGAACGTCCAGGGCGTCGTCGTAGAGGGTGACGTTGGGCGTGGCCTGCCAGTCGTAGGCGTGGAGAACGGCCGTCATGTCTATGCGCGTTACGTCCAGGCCGAGTTGGGTGAAACTGGTGAGCAGGATGTGGGCGAAGTTAACGGCCGTCCAATCTTTTTTGGCTTCAGCCCAGGCGGCCGTGAGGATGCCAAGAAAGTTTTGAAAAAAGGTCTCTTTGTCTGGCAGCCAATGCCCTTCCGCCACGAGATAGTCGTGTAGTTTGTCCATGTGCGGACGGTTGATGGCGTTTAGTTGATTTCGCCGGGCGGACCAATCTAACAAGGTGTCGTCCAGGTCAAAAAGAACAGCCTGGATGGGTCTGGATTGCGCGGACACGTTGCCTCTTTTGTCTGGCGTTAGCGGGCCACCCTTTCCAAAACGAGGATGACAACCATGCCGATTATGGCCAGTCCGGCGGCAATGATAAATTCGGTGACGCCGGCCTGGGTGGATAAGTCGGGCAGCACGTTGATTTGTTGGGTCACCAGTAGCTCACCATGTCTGTCCAGCACATAGTCGCCGGAGCTGTCAGTCAGCCAGGCCACGTCTACCCGCCAGGGCCAGAGTTTGCGCAAGCTGCCAACCATTAAGCCAATTAACACAGCGACAGTGAGATCGTGGTAGCGTTTGAACAGCCAGCTTAGGACCTGAGCAAAGGTGACCAGGCCAACGGCGGCGCCGGCGGCTACCAGCGCCAGCGTGACAAAATCGCGGGTATTGACGGCCGCGAGAACATATTCATATTTGCCCAGAATGAACAAGATGAATGCGCCAGATATGCCCGGCAGCATCATGGCGCAGCTGGCGAGCATGCCGCTGAGGAAGAGAAACCACCAGGTATTGGGCGTTTGCGCCGGGACCAGGCCGACGATGAAGAAGGCAACGGCCGTTCCGACGAGCAGCGTGAGAATAAGGGGCGCTGTCCATTGGGGAATGCGCTGGCTGACGGTATAGGCGGAAGCGAGAACCAGGCCAAAGAAAAAGCTCCAAATGTAGACGGTTTGATGGACTAGCAGCCATTCCAAAGCGCCGGAGAGGGTGACAATGGCTGTGAAAATTCCCAGCCCTACCGCCAGGAGAAATTGCCAATTGAGAACCAGGAACGCTTGCTTAAGCTGCAAACGCAGGGCAGGGCGAAGAAATTCCGGCCGGCCGATGGTGCGAATAGAGCCAATCAGTTCTTCATAAATGCCGAGAATGAGGGCCATGGTGCCGCCGGAGACGCCGGGCACAATGTCGGAAGCGCCCATTGCCATGCCGCGGAGGGTCAGCCCAACGTATGTTTTAAGGGTTCTTTTAGGAGTGGAAACGGCCGTTTCTGTTGTTTGTTCGGTCGCTTGCATTAGTTGCCTCACAGGTGTTGGAATAAAGCGAAGCATTATAACACAAGTGCCGCAGTTCGGTGTCAAATCGCCTTACTCCTGTAGTAAAACCTTAATTCTGGTACAAATTGCTTGCCAAGATGGACGTCTTGTTTTAACATGTGTCTCTGCTGCTCAGGTTTTAGGCCTGTCTACAGGAGTAAACCGTCAGTAGTGGCAAAATCATTTTAACCGGATTGGTTGCGAACTTTGCACTCAATCGAAGGAAATCAAACGATACAAGGAAGGGAATAATGGCTTACAGTTTTAAAAACTCAAAAGACAGAACCTACTATTTGCACAAGCGGGAAACTACGCTGAAGAACGGCCGTCAACAAACGATTTATTTCTTTGCTAAAGAAGTCAAAGACGGCGCGATTGACGATGTGCCTGCCGGTTATACAGTTTCGGAAAGCCGGAATGGCTTGCCGGTCTTGAAGAAAGTCGCTTAAACCATCATTTAGCGGTCTTTAACCAGACGTAAGCCCCGCTTGAATTACCGGCGGGGCTTTTTTATTGCCCTTCATCGGTTGTAGTCCCAATCAGGTCGGCTTATGATCCGCTCGTTTATTGACATAAAACCGGACTCCGATTTCTCGCTGCAAAATTTGCCTTATGGCATTTTCAGCCCGCCAACGGGCGAGCCACCTCGCGTGGGGGTGGCGGTTGGCGAGTGGGTGCTGGACCTGGCTGTCCTGGCGGAAGCGGGATTGCTGGCAACTTTGCCGTTTGCCGGCACGGCCGTTTTTCGGCAAAGCAGCCTGAATGCCTTGATGGCCGGGGGACGGCCGTTCTGGCAGCCAACTCGCGCCGCCATCCAATCCCTGCTGCGCGAAGACAACCCGACTCTGCGTGACAATCTGCGAGTACGGCAGGCGGCGTTTTGGCCGCAAACGGCCGTGACCATGCATTTACCGGCAAGCATCGGCGACTACACCGATTTCTATTCATCGTTGGAACACGCCCGCAGCGTGGGTACGATGTTTCGCGGCCCAGACAACGCCCTCATGCCCAACTGGCGTCATTTGCCTGTCGCCTATCACGGCCGTGCCAGCTCGGTGCTGCTCAGCGGCAGCCCCATCCGCCGCCCCAACGGGCAAACCCAAAAGCAACCCAACACCAATCCCGTGTTTGGCCCCAGCCAGGAACTCGATTTTGAGTTGGAAGCAGGCTTTTTTGTTGGCCCTGGCAATACGCTGGGGCAGCCCATCCCCATCACCCAGGCCGCCGACCACATCTTCGGCCTGGTTTTGGTCAATGATTGGAGCGCCCGCGACATCCAACGCTGGGAATATCAGCCGCTTGGGCCATTTTTATCCAAAAGCTTTGCCACCTCTATTTCGCCCTGGGTGGTGACGTTGGAAGCGTTGGCTCCTTTTCGGCGGTCTGGTCCGGTGCAGGAGCCAACGCCGCTGCCCCACTTGCAGCGCGCCGCCGATTGGTCGCTGGACATTCACCTGGAAGCGCACATTCGCGGCGCGGACATGATTACGCCGGTCACTGTCAGCCGCGCCAATCATGGCTATTTATACTGGGACATTTGCCAGCAATTGGCCCATCACACCAGCAATGGTTGCAACGTGCGTCCTGGCGATTTGTTGGCTTCTGGCACGATCAGCGGCCCAACGGCCGATTCTGCCGGCTCGCTTTTGGAACTGACCTGGCGCGGAACCCAACCCATCCACCTGGCCGATGGGCAAACGCGCACGTATCTGGCCGATGGCGACGAAGTCATCCTGACAGGTTGGTGCCAGGGTGATGGCTACCGGGTAGGCTTTGGCGAAGTGCATGGCCAGATTTTGCCAGCAATTTAACCCAAAACCTGCGGTCCAAAACCAGGAACCCATGACTTTAGCCATCTTTTTGCATTTATAACGTGTATGTTATGATAGCTAACCCATGCATTTTTGGGGAAACGGCCGTTTCCTGCAAATGAAAACGATAAGGTGAATTATGGAATTGTTACGCACTGCTTTTGATTTTTTCTTACATCTCGACGTCTATTTAAGCGAAATTATCCAGAATTATGGTGTTTGGACCTACGCGCTGTTGTTCCTGGTGATTTTTATGGAAACAGGCTTTGTGGTTACGCCATTTTTGCCGGGAGATTCGCTGTTATTTGCCGCCGGCACGTTTGCCGCGCTCGGCTCGTTAAACATCTGGCTGTTATTTGCGCTGCTGTTTGCGGCGGCCGTATTAGGCGACACGGTCAATTATTGGATAGGCCACTACCTTGGGCCTCGTGTTTTTGACACGGACTCTCGCTTCTTAAAGCGTGAATATTTAGAGCGCACCCAACATTTTTATGAAAAGCATGGTGGCAAAACCATCGTGTTGGCCCGGTTTGTGCCCATTGTGCGGACGTTTGCGCCGTTTGTGGCCGGCGTGGGGGCGATGGAGTACGGCCGTTTCTTCTTATTTAACGTGTTTGGCGCCTTTCTGTGGACCAGTCTGTTCCTCTTTGGCGGTTACTTCTTCGGCAACATCCCCATCATCAAAGAAAACTTCGAGTTTGCCATTGTGGGCATCATTCTCATCTCCGTCATTCCGATGGTAATCGAATACCTGCGCAATCACCGCCGACCGGCGGCGGTTAAAGAGCCAATTTAGGCGAGATTTCTCTTGCCTGACGAGGCTGGTCGTGATATATTTCCCCTTCTAGCCCGCCTGTCGGGTTATTTTTATGCTGCTGTAACAGGGTGAGAAGCCTGCATCACACTTTGTCGGAGAATTAGGTCATGTCTGATTTGTTATTACAAGCTTTTGATCAGGAAGCCAAAACAGGGTTGCCGGATATGTACGTAGGTGACAACGTCACCGTCCACCTGCGCATTAACGTCGGCGAACGCAACGAACGTATTCAGGTCGTACGCGGTATTATCATTCGTCTGCGTAAAGGTGGGGCGAACCAGAACTTCACCGTGCGGCGTATTGCCGCCAACGGTGTGGGCGTAGAACGCACCTTCTTGATGCAATCGCCGCGCATCGAAAAGATTGAAGTTCATCGTCACGCGCACATTCGCCGGGCACAGCTTTATTATCTGCGGGAACGCACCGGTAAATCGGCCCGTCTGCGCGAGAAGCGAATTTACTAAGAGCGGACGTTTGCGAGACAATCGTTGGAGATTGCCGGTTTGGCAGCCTCTATCGTTATGACGACAGTTACATTTCGGGTGAAAGATTCATGCTTTCACCCTTTTTGCTTTTCAGGGAATCACGATGTCATTAGCAACTGTACCCAACACCAACAAGCCTATCATTGGGTGTACTGTTTATCGTTCGTCAGGGTCTGGTTCAGGTACTTTGGACAGGATGGCGCTGACAGAGGCCTATATTAAAGCGATTCAGCAAGCCGGCGGTATTCCGCTGATGATTCCGCTTGGCCTGGAAACGGCCGATTTGCAAAGGATTTGGGCATTAGTAGATGCGGTTTTGCTGCCCGGCGGCGGCGACGTTGACCCGGCGTATTACCAATCACCCATGAATGATTTAATTCAGCGGGTTGATGCGGATCGGGATCGCGTGGAAATTTGGGCGGCGCAAACGGCCGTTACCCAACAAAAACCGCTGTTAGCCATCTGCCGTGGGCATCAGGTATTGAACGTGGCCCTGGGCGGCACATTATGGGGCGATATTCCCAGCCAGGTGCCCGGTGCGCTCGGCCATGACTACGACGACATCCAACCGCGAAATTATGCCGCCCACATGGTTGACATTTTGCCGGATTCACGGCTGGCGGCCGAATTGGGCACAACACAAACGGCCGTGAACAGCCTGCACCATCAGGCCATCCGTGACCTGGCTCCTGGACTGAAAACCGTGGCGACCTCCCCCGACGGCATTATTGAAGGGGTAGAAGCGCCGGGACATCCTTATGCCATTGGCGTCCAGTGGCATCCTGAATGGTTGGTGGACGACAATCCGGCGATGGTCCGGTTGTTTCGTGGATTTGTGGCGGCGGCGCGGAACGGCCGTTTGTCATAAACCTGTCTTATGTTTGACGACGGGCACCGAACGATTGAAGCGGCGCGGCAGCGCCCCATCGGCGTTTTTGATTCTGGCGTCGGTGGTTTGTCCGTTCTACGAGAATTACGTCGGCTGCTGCCCCATGAACACCTCCTTTACGTGGCCGATCAGGCCCACGTCCCCTATGGCACACGCCCCCTGCGTGAAGTGCGCCAGTTTAGCGAAGGCATCAGCCGTTTTCTGCTGTCCCAAGATGCAAAATTGATCGTGGTGGCCTGCAATACGGCATCGGCGGCGGCCCTGACTGCTTTGCGCCAGACTTTTCCGGACGTTTCTTTTGTGGGCATGGAACCGGCTGTCAAACCGGCGGCGCGCCAGACAAAAAGCGGGCGGGTGGGGGTGTTGGCTACTGCGACAACCTTTGCCAGCGAGCGTTATGCGGATTTGATG
>CALFEW010000465.1 GCA_937958365.1 uncultured Chloroflexota bacterium
TCAGATGATATGTCCTTTACAATTTGTAGCCGCGGTATCCTTACCGCGCTGGTGTAAACGCGGTAAGGATACCTGTCATGCTGAGCGGAGTCTTCGGAGCGAAGCATCCCGCTCCACCAGAAGAACGGGATGCTTCGGCACTCTCAGCACAGGCTCTCAGCATGACACATTTCTGGTTAAATTGAGAATTGCTGTTCTCGGCGGATGAACCATGCCCCAAAGACAAATGCCGTCTATAATTAAGAATCCAATTTTCAGAGAGGGAATCACGTATGCAAGCATTGGAATCAGTCAAACATTGGTTAGGGTTGGGCAATATTCTGCTCATACTAGCGCTCTTCATCCCGGCAGCCATTGTTTTGGAATTCACCCATGGCAACCCGGTGGTGATATTTGTGGTAACGGCCGTAGGCGTTATCCCCCTGGCCGGTATGATCGGGCAATCCACCGAATCCCTGGCCGAAAAAGTGGGCCAGCGCATGGGCGGCCTGCTTAATGCCACCCTGGGCAACGCCGCCGAGCTGATTATTTCGCTCGTTGCGCTGCGCGCCGGGTTAATCAGTCTGGTTCTGGCTTCCATCACCGGCTCTATCCTGGGCAATTTGCTGCTCGTCTTGGGCCTGTCGCTGCTGGCCGGCGGCATCAAAAATGGCAAGCAGATGTTCAATCGCTCCAATGCCGGCATAGACGCCACCCTGCTCATCCTATCGGTCATTGCCCTGGGCATCCCATCCCTGTTTAACTGGGCGTTGGAGCCGAACTTTGCCGCCGTGGAAGGGTTAAGCATTGGCGCATCTATCGCCATGCTGGTGATGTATGGGCTGGTGGTCCTCTATTCCTTCACCTCCCAACCCAACCACGACGACCCGGTGATGCGTGAAGCCCATGCCCCCTCTGGTTGGAGTACCACTCACGCGCTCATCATCCTCACCGTCGCCGTCGGGCTGATTGTCTTGCTTAGTGAAATCCTGGTCGGCGCCGTGCAGCACGTCACCGAAACGCTGGGACTGAGCGAATTTTTCATCGGCATCATCCTCATCCCCCTGATCGGCAACGCCGCCGAGCATCTGGTGGCCGTGCAGGTCGCCATGAAAAACAAGATGGACCTGAGCCTGAGCATTGCCATCGGCTCCAGCCTGCAAATCGCCCTGTTTGTCGCGCCGCTGCTGGTGTTCCTCAGCCTGCTGATGGGCAATCCGATGCAGTTGGAGTTTAACCAGTTTGAACTGGCCGCCGTCGCGGCAGCGTCGTTTATCGCGGCCTTTGTATCGCTGGACGGAGAAAGTATCTGGTTGGAAGGGGCCATGCTGCTGATGGTATATGTGATTTTGGGGTTGGCTTTCTTTTTCCTGTAACGGCCGTTCCCCCTCAAAAAAAAGAGGCGCGCCGGCTTTGGTCGGTGCGCCTCTTGATAGTACAATATCCCCATCTATTAATTATCTTGTAGTCTCCCAATTCAATGAAAACGATTCCAACCCGCGATTGGCTGTTTCGCTATCTGGACGACCTGCTGCAATTCAAAAACCTTGACGTTTCTAAAACACAGGTGGATGAGGCGCTTAACCGGGCCGAACTACGCATCCTGCCGTTTATCTATGGCAGCATCACCATGCTCTTTTTCGCCTATGCCCTGATCCAGGCCGTCTTCCTGAAAGAACCGGGCGTCACCATGCTGGTCGGTGTGGCGCTGCTCAGCGCGTTGGTGTTGGGTGTCATTTGGGTGCTGCTGGGCAAAAACAAGTTCGCCCCACGCCATGCGGAGAAGGTAACGGCCGTTCTCGCCCTGCTCATCCTCCTCAACATCCAGCTACGCTTTTACCTCACGCAAGAACCCAAACAAGGCGCTAATCTGGCCCTCTTTGTGTTTGGCGTCAGCGTGTTGTTTTATGCCACGCGCTGGTATCTGCTCATGATGGCCCTGGCCTTCGCCGCACTGATTCAGGCGTTTGTCTTTTTTGTAGACGGTCAGGACTTTCGTTATTACCTGGTGGTGCTGCTGGCGGCGGCGGCTACCGGTCTGGTAGCCCACGTCGGGCGCGTTTACTCCTACCGGCGGGCGGAGATATTGCGAGTGTTGGGCGAACAGCGCGAACAAGAGCTGCAAAGATTAAACGCCGAAATCAAGC
>CALFEW010000466.1 GCA_937958365.1 uncultured Chloroflexota bacterium
CTTTCAATCATCATTCGTCAATCGGGCATGGTGCATCCGCCGAGAAGTCATCTTTACAAATTCGAGCCTGTAGCCGCGGTATCCTTACCGCGTTTACGCCTGAACCATGCCGTCAATCGTCAAAGGTTGCGATTAGCCGTAAAATTGCCAGTTTCGGATTCTACCGGAAATCAACTAATCAGTTAAGGAAACGCAGATGACAAAAACAGAGTTACTCAATCTAACAAAAAAGCGCTGGCGAGGCAGTAAAAAGCTGCTGCGCCGCGAAATCCCCCGTTTTATTTTTTTGGTAATCGGTACAATTTTCATTTCCACCGGCTACGTCTTGTTTCAGGTTCCCAACCAGATTGTGTCCGGCGGTCTCAGCGGCATCGGCATCATCGTCAACTCCTTCACCGGCTGGCCGCTGGGTCTGATGTATTGGGTCATGAACATTCCCATGTTGATTCTGGGCTTTTTGTTCCTGGGGCGCTGGGCCTTTTTAATTCGTACCCTGTTTGCCGTCACCATTTTTTCGTTTATGGTGGATTGGCTGCAAGTGATTCTGCCCACCATCATTTCGCCTTATCCGGTCTCTAACGACTTGCTGCTGAGTACGATTTACGGCGGCATTGTCGGCGGCATTGGCGCCGGGTTGTTGTATCGCGCCGGCGGCACCATTGGCGGAACCAGCGTCATCGGCCGTATCTTGCAGCAAAAGACCGGCCTGCCCCTGAGCCAATCCTACTTTTTCACCGATGGAACCATCATTTTAGTGGCCGGGATTGTGTTCGGCTGGGAAATTGCCTTGTACGGTCTATTGATGATGTTCATCAATGGCATGGCGTCCGACTACGTGATGGAAGGCCCCAGCACCACGCGGGTAGCGACGATTATCACCAATCACCCAGAAGTAGTGGCCAAAGCGGTCATTAAGAATTTGCATCGCGGCGCAAGTTTTTGGCCGATTACAGGCGGGTACACCGGCGTAACACGCTATATGATCACCTGCACGGTGTACCGCTCGCAGGTGACGGATCTGAAAAACACCATCGCCGACGCTGATCCGGAAGCTTTTGTGACGATTGGCCTGAGCCATCATGCCCTGGGCCAGGGTTTTGCCCCGCTCAAACGCGGAATGTGAATCGAGATCATGCATGGGGCGCTGTCATCCGCTTGCAGCGCCCCATGCATGACTTATGACGCACCACATCATAACAATTACCTCAACTATCCCTGACGCTGGTATAATCGAATATAGGATGGCAGAACTTCAGTTATTCTTGCTTGGCGATTTGCAGATCAGGCGGGCAGGCCAGCAAGACATTACGCCAAATATCTCGACCAAAGCGCAGGCTTTGTTGTGTTATCTGGTGGAAACAGGCCACAAACACCAGCGTGCGATTCTGACCGGTTTGTTTTGGGGCGAAAAGCCGGAAGAGGATGCCCGGCGGAGCCTGCGGGTGGAGTTCACCAAGATGCGTCCTTATCTGGATGCTCATCTGGAGATTACCCGGCAAACGGCCGTTTTCCTCCGTGATACCCCCTACTGGTTAGATACCGAAGCTTTCACCCACTTTCTGGAGCTTTCCCAAACGGCCGATGGCGCGTCGGAGCGGGCCTATTTGCGCGAAGCTGTGGCGCTGTATCGTGGTGAATTTCTCGCCGGATTTATGGTGTCGGACGCGCCTGATTTTGAAGAGTGGGTGCTGGCCCGCCGCGAGCGTTATCGCCAGGGAGCGATTCAGGCTTTGGCGCGGCTGGTGGAAATTTGCCTGGAGCAGCAAGATTATGTGTCTGGCATAGAGTACGCGCAGCGGCTGTTGGAAATTGACGCCTGGCGTGAAGAAACCCACCAGCAGTTGATGCGTCTGCTGTCGTTGAACGGGCAGCGCACGGCCGCGCTGCGCCAGTACGAGATTTGCCGCGACGTATTGGCGGAGGAATTGGGGATTGCGCCATCGGCGCAAACCAGGGCGCTGTTCGAGCAAATTCGTCAGATGGAATCGGGCCAGGCGTTATCGGACAAACGGCCGTTGCCCCCGCCCCCTACCGCCACCCCCTCAGCCGTTGTCCCCTTCCAGCCGCCCGACCTGGTTCCCCACTTCTTGGGCCGCGAAACTGAGCTAAACAACCTGGCGGCGCGATTGAGCGATGCGGACGCACCGGCCATTCTCGCCCTGGTCGGCATGGGCGGCCTGGGCAAATCGTCGCTGGCGATTCATCTGGCCCACCGCCTGCGCGAACAGTTCGCCGACGGCGTTTTGTGGGCCGACGCCGCCCTGAGCGAGCCGACGTCTATCGCCGCCCGTTGGGCCGGCGCTTACGGCTACGATTTTAACAGCCTGCCCACGGTGGCCGAGCGTTTTGCCGCATTGCGCCGCCTGCTTGCCGACAAGCGTATCCTCATCGTGTTGGATGACGTGACGGTGGCTGCCCGCGTGAAGCCTTTGCTGCCGTCAGACGGCCGTGCCGCCATCCTCATCACCACCCGCAGCGCCGACATTGCCGACGCGCTAGACGCGGAGATTGTGAATCTGGACGTATTGTCGCCGGGAAACGGCCGTTCCCTCTTAGCCAGTTTCATCGGTGAAGAGCGCGTCCAGGCCGAAAGCAACGCCGCCGACCAGATTGTGCAGCGCTTGCAGCAGCTTCCCCTGGCTATGGCAATTGCCGGGCGCTATCTGGCGGCCCGCCCCCGCCGCCGCCTGACCGACTTTGCCCAACAACTGAGCAGCGAGACGGCGCGATTAGATCTGAGCGCGGGCGATACGGCCGTGCGCGCCTCGTTCACCATTAGCTGGCAGGCGTTAGACGAAGACCATCAGCGCATTTTTGCGATACTGGCAGTGTTTAACGGCCGTCACTTCACCGCCGAAGCTATCGCCTACATTTCCGACCTGGACGCCTATCTGGTTCAGGACCGCCTGGACCGGCTGGTTTCCCTCTCTCTGCTCAACGAACATGCCGAGCGCCATTACCGGCAGCACGCCCTGCTGGCCGACTATGCCCGCGAGAAGATGGGCGCGGACGTCCGGCCCACCCATCGCCTGATTGATTATTTTCTGCAATTTTCCCATCAGCACCACGCCAATTACGCGCTGCTTACCCCAGAATGGGAAAACCTGGATACGGCCGTAAAAATCGCCTACGATTTCCGCCGCTGGGTAGACGTTGCGGACTTTTCCCACACCTTGCACACCGCCTGGTTTGCCCGCGGTCGTTTCGACTGGGCGCGGCAGGCGCATGAGTGGGCGGTGACGGCGGCGCAAATGATGAGCGACCTGGCCCTGGAAGCGCGCGCCCTGTTTCGCTGGGGCCAGGCAGCTCTGGAACAGGCCGACTATGAGCCGGCTACTGCTTTGTTTAAGCGCAGTCTGGCTTTGTTTCGCCAGATGAACAACCTGGCCGGCATCGCCGATTGCCAGTATGAACTGGCGCGTATCGCCATCAATCAGAGCAAACCTTATGCAGAAGTGGCCCATCTGCTGGCAGAAAGCCGCCAAATCCGGGAACAACTAGGCCATCAGGCCGATATTGCCGCCGTCCTCTTTCGTCAATCCCGGTTGGCGTTAATTTACAACCAATGGGAAGAGGCCTGTCAGTTGGGGCTGGAAGCACTGGCCTTGCAAGAAGCGGCCGGTGAAAAGCTGGCCATGACTCGCACCCTGCATCATTTGGCCTGGGTTCATATCAACGTAGGCGGCGCGGCCGATGAAGCCGTCGCTTACGCCGAACGAAATATCCAACTGGCCGCTGAAGTTGACGATGTGGGGGAGTTGGCTCTGGCCTGGTATGCGCGGGGTGCAGCGGCCCGTGTGCAAGGCAAACTGGACGAAGCGCTGGATTGGGTACACAAAAGCTATGAGCCACTGCTGCGTATGGGGGACAAACGTTCCGTAGGGCTGGTGCTCTATCAAAAAATGGTCATTCACCGGAGCGCCTCTCGTTATGAAGAGGCCCTGGCTCTCGGCCAACAGTGCCTGGTTATCTTTGAGGAGCTGGGCGATTTACGGCAGGTTGCCTGGACGATAGGCAATATGGGCATTATTTACTACATGCAACAACGCTACGCTGAGGCCCGCCGCTTCTTCACGCGCGCCTGCGAGATGGGGGTAGCTTTGCAGGATGAAGTCTGGGTGAAACTGATGCAGGAACGGCTTGCCTGGCTAGATGGCGTGGAGAGCGGTCAATGATGGATGGAATACGGAACACGGAATACGTTTGTCCGTGTTCCGTGTTCCGTGTGTTTGTTAGGGCACGCCGTGACCGCCGCCGCCGTCCGGTCCTTTGATCGGCCAGCCGCCGGCGGTGAAGACTTCGGTCCACACGGCCGTAGGCAGGGCATCTTGGGGGTTGGCTCTGCTTTGCGTCTTGAACCAATCGCGCCAGGTCAACGTTGCGCCCAACGGCCGTCGGCTGTCGGTTGGCGTAGCTCCGCTATAAACAACAGCCTGATCGGCGTCAATTTTTAGCTGGTTGACTGGCGTGACGGGGTTGTTTTTTAGCCAGAGTTCAAAAGCGCCATACAGGGCTTCCGGATCGGTTTTGGGGGTTGCCAGGTCTTGCGACCAGACGACGGCCGTTTTGAGGCCCCGCCGCTGGGTGAGGTAATGGAGAATGGCGACGGCCGTTTCTTCCACCACGGCCCTGGCCGTTTCCACCGACACTTCACCCAAACCATCGGCCAGGCTGATGATTTGCGGCTTGCCGCGAGAAGCCAGGGCTTGCTGCCAGCGTGTTTGCAGGGCGATGGTCGCTTTTTTATAGCCCAACTCCTGCAAAAGGCGCGTGTAGATATACGGCCGTATCGCGTCCGCTGGATGCTCGCCATCATCTTCTGTCAGGTAAGATGTCGGGTTGTCCAGCAGCAAATCCTGAAAATCGAGGCCGATGACCGGCCCGGCTACCAGGACGCCATACACGTCGGCAAAAATCTCTTCCAGCCAACCAGCCGCCCAAATCGGCAGCCCCGGCAGCAGCAAAGCGTCCAGCGACGCCGCCAGACCCGGCGCGTGGCGGTAGACATAATGTCCCACCTCGTGCGGAATCGCCAGAAAGTCGCGGGGCGTGGTGACGCAGGTGAAAGGCAGACCCACCAGAGCCACCGGCGCGTAAGGGATGACGCGAATGTGCGTGGCTTTGTTGAAATAGGTGGTGGCTACCGCCGGTTTGATCAGTTGGGCGTTGATGGCCGGGACGAGGGCGTCCTGGGCCAAAACATCCGTTTTGCTCAGGGCGGCTTGCATGGCGGCCGAACCGTCCATCCGTTGATCCACAGCCAGTTGCACGGCCGTCATGTCGAAACTGGCCTGGTCCAACATAGCTCGCAGCACATTTTCGGCTGAATGTTCCGGTGACGGCAGTAAACGGCCGTCCTGGAAACCCTCTAAAAAGAAGTAAAACTGATCTTTGGCAAACGTCTGTAAACAGGCGGCCAAAGCCGTAAAAGTCGGCGTGGAAAGCTGGCTGTAATCGCGCTGCATCTCATCCAGCGTATCAGCAACCGCTTGCCAACGGTTTACCCAGATAGACGGATCAAACATGACAGGCCCCTCCTTCGGGCATATGAAAATTGTTTTTTTATGAACTGCATTGGCGTGTTTACACGATGCTTTAAGTATGGGGCATAAGGCTATCTGGAATCAACCCTTCGGCGGGAAAATGTTCGCAATATTCACGATGTCATAGAATGGAACGCGGATTTTTAGCGTTCAAGCGCAAACTGCTCAATGGCCACGCAGGCATCGGCCAGCGCCTGGTTGAAGTTGACCCGCGGGGCGAAGGTGCGGCAGTTGGCGGCCACGGCCGTATCAGATAACAGGCGCTCTAATTTGCGGGCAACGGCCGTGCCTGTAAATTGCTGTGGCGCTAAATAATCGCCCACGCCCAGCCGCTTCAGGCGCAGGGCATTGTCGGGCTGGTCGTGGCTCATGGGCATGACCAGCAGCGGGACGCCGGCGGCCAGACCTTGCGCCATCGTGCCCACGCCGCCATGGAAAACCAGCGCGGCCGTCTGCGGCAAGACCTGGCTGAATGGCAGATAAGGCGCGTAACAGATGGCGTCCGGCAGGTTGGCCGGGACGTGTTCGGCGTGGGCGGAGACGAAGAGGCCGCGCCGCCCCAAAAGTTGGCACGCTTCCAGGGCTGCCTGGAAGAACTGCGCCCCATGCTGCATGGCCGAGCCGGGTGTAAAGAGGATGGGTGGGTCGCCGGTTTCTAAAAAGTGATGGACGGTGGCGGAAAACGGCCGTTCCGCTTCCCGTTCAAAATGGATAAAACCGGTCAACTGGGTGTTTGGCGGCCAGTCCGGCTGGGGCGGCGCGTACCAATCGGGGAAGAGGCCCAGCACCATTTCCGTGGAGTGCATCCACCGGTGGAAAACGCGGCGGATAGGCGGCAGGCCCAATTCGGCGCGAAAGCCATTCAGCTCCGGCAGCAAAATCGGGTCAATGATGGCCTGATCCATGATGCGGAACCAGAGGCGTTTCAGCGACAGAGGCAGCCAATTGGGCAGCACAAGCGGCCCGGTGACGGGCGGTTGGTACACGCTGCGCAAAACGGCCGCTTGCAAATGCGCCGAAATCATGGGCATGCCCAGCTTTTCCTGGGCCAGCCGCGCGCCAAAGGCCAGCGCCGGAGCAATCACCACCGTCTGGCGTGGGTCCATCTCTTGCAGGATGGCATAAAGGGCGCGGGTGGCCGGGAGGAGGAAATTGCGCCCGATGAATTCAAAGCCTTTGGTGGGATGCCACAAAAGCGGGTCTTCGACGGCTTGCACATACGCTTCGGCCGTGCCCATGGCGATGAAATCCAGTCCCATTTGCCGGACGAGCGGTTCAAAATAGGCGCTGGTGGTGATGGTGACGTGGTGACCGCGCGCCTGCAAGCCGCGCCCCAGCCCAATCACCGGATGCACGTCGCCGGCGCTGCCAATGGTGGGGAGGAGGAAGTGGGTTTGGGTATTCATGCGGCTATTTTCGCAGAAACGGCCGTTTCCGACATCCGCAGCGTAATCCGTAATCCGTAATCCGTGACCCGTAATCCGTGACC
>CALFEW010000467.1 GCA_937958365.1 uncultured Chloroflexota bacterium
TTACGGATTACGGATTACGGATTACGGATTACGGATTACGGATTACGGATTACGGTCCCCCACCCCGCCCCACAACCAAAATCCCATCACGCATTCCCGAAGTGGTGTGCTAAAATTGCGGCATGACAAAACGACTCATCGTGATTGGCGGCGGATTGGCCGGCACAGAGGCGGCCTGGCAGGCGGCCGAACAGGGCGTGCAAGTATGCTTATACGAAATGCGCCCGCACAGAACCACCCCGGCCCACGTCTCTGACCGACTGGCGGAGCTGGTGTGCAGCAATTCCCTCGGTTCTAATCTGGTCCACAAAGCGCCCGGCCTGCTAAAGGCTGAACTGCGGGGCCTGGGTTCGATGGTGCTGGCGTGCGCGGAGCAAACGGCCGTTCCCGCCGGTTCATCGTTGGCCGTAGATCGTGAGCAGTTCGCCGAACTGGTCACCAGCCGCATCGCCAACCACCCCAACATCGAACTGGTGCATGAAGAGGTAACGGCCGTGCCCGACCAACCCGCTATCATCGCCAGCGGCCCCCTCACCGCCGACGCCTTAGCCCAGGCCATTGGCGCGCTGTCCGGCCAGCAACACCTCTACTTTTATGACGCCCTTTCGCCCATCGTCAGCTACGAGAGCGTCAACCTGGCTATCGCCTTCCGCCAATCCCGCTACGACGAAGGCGAACAGGTAGACGGCGATTACCTCAACTGCCCCATGACCCGCGACGAATACGAGACCTTCACCGCTGCTTTACTGGCCGCCGAAACCATCACCCTGAAGGAATTTGAGCGCGAGGATGCCAAATTCTTTGAGGGCTGCATGCCTATTGAGGCGATGGCCCGGCGCGGCGAAAAGGCCCTGGCGTTCGGCCCCATGCGGCCGGTGGGGTTGATTGATCCGCGAACGGGGAAACGGCCGTATGCCGTCGTGCAGCTTCGTCAGGACAACCTGGCCGGGTCTCTTTACAACATCGTCGGCTTCCAGACCAACCTGCGCTGGGGCGAACAAAAGCGCGTCTTGCGCCTGATCCCCGGCCTGGAAAACGCCGAATTTTTGCGCTACGGCATGATGCACCGCAATACCTACATCAACGCGCCGCAACTTTTACAACCCACCCTTCAGTTTCGCAGCCGCGCCGACCTGTTTTTCGCCGGGCAAATCACCGGCGTGGAGGGCTATGTGGGCAACGTCGGTACCGGCTTGTTGGCCGGGTTAAACGCCGCCCGCTTGCTAAATGGGCAGCATCCCGTTATCCTTCCCACGTCTACCATGCTCGGCGCGCTTTGCCACTACGTCACCCATGCCGAAGCGAAAGATTTCCAGCCGATGAAGGCCAATTTTGGTCTGCTGCCGCCGCCCCAGCAAGCCATGGGCAAAAGCGACCGCTATCACTGGTACAGCGACCGCGCCCTCACCGCTCTGCGCCGCGCCGCGCGGGCCAACGGCCTGCGCTATGACCGGGAAAAAGCCGAAACCGGATTAACCGCCCAACCCTCCCCTTAATTCCCCCGTTTGAGAGGGGAAGCCGGCTCCTTCTCCATCCGGGAGAGGATTGGGGAGAGGGGGAAACCAGATGACTGATGAACTAAGACAATGGTTGCAGCAGCAAGTGAATACCCTCACCAGCGCGACTCTGTACCGTGCGCCAAACATGCTGCCGGACATCGAAGACGTTATCACGTTCATCTACCTGCTGGCCGATAATGTCGGCCACACCCGCGAGGTCCAGCTTTCTTCGGTGCAATTTTGGGCGCTCACCAGCATCGGCTACGACGCCCGCGCCGCCAGCGATTGGCTTACGGTGCTGCAAGTATTAAAAGAAGAGATCGGCAAGGGGTTGGAAAAACGGTTCTCGCCGCGCGGCGCTCTGACTGCCTGGCGCATGTTAGACGACGTCCTCACGTATGCGCTTATCGAAGCCACCCAACTTGCCAGCGACATAGACCACGCCGAACTGTTGGAACATACCCAACGGCTGCGCCACCAGATGGAAGACTTTGAAAGAAGCAAATCCAACTTCATCGCCGTCGCTGCCCATGAACTGAAAACGCCCCTCACGCTGCTGGAAGGGTATGCCAACATGCTGCGCGTGGAAACCGAGCCAAATTCCCGCCTGCGCCTGTACGTGGATGGCCTCAACAATGGCTTCCGCCGCATGTACGAAATCATCAACGACATGATTGACGTGTCGCTGATTGATTTGCAGTCGGTGGAGTTGAATTACACCCAGTTTTATCTGGAGCGCGTGATTTTGATGGTCGCCGACAGCCTGGACAAACATTACTTCGCCCGGCAGATTGACCTGGTGATCATGCCCCTGGGCGAAGAGCTGCGGATTTATGGTGACCAGGAAAAGCTAACCAACGCCTTCAACAAAGTCTTGTTCAACGCCCTGAAATTTACGCCGGATGGCGGCAAAGTGACAGTATCCAGTGTCCTCACCCGTCAGGCGGAAGCCAACGAACACGTCGCCGGCTACGTAGACGTGCAAATCAAGGACACCGGCATCGGCATCAACCCGGAAGACCTGGAGATGATTTTCGACAAATTCACCAGCACGATGGACGCCAGCCTGCACTCATCCAGCAAGACCAAGTTCAAGGGCGGCGGGCCAGGGCTGGGGCTGCCTATTGCCAGAGGGATTGTGGAGGCGCATGGCGGCCATATCTGGGCGGAAAGCCAGGGCTGCAACGAGGAAACACTGCCCGGCTCTACCTTTCACATCGAACTACCCATCTGGCTGCATAAGCCGGAGATTGGCTGAAATACAGCCGGACTGCAAAAGCCTGAGACTTTTGTAGTTTACTGGTCAGGAGGAAGTTATTTCTACAAAAACACAGACATTTGAAACGGCCGTTCCCCGAGAACGCGCTTACCTGGTAGGCGTGGAACTCAAAGGAACGCATTCCCTTATTCCGGTGGAAGACAGCCTGGAAGAATTGACCCGCCTGGCCGACACAGCCGGCATAGACGTTATCGGGCGTACGTCGCAAAGCCTGGATCGCCCCAACGCCGCCACTTACATCGGCCCTGGCAAAATCGAAGAAATCAAGGCGCTGGTGGAAGAGCTGAAGGCCGATGTGGTCATTTTTGACGATGAATTGTCGCCGCGCCACCAGCGCGAGTTAGAAAAGATTTTTGGCGACAACATCAAAATCATTGACCGCACTGCCCTGATTCTGGACATTTTTGCTTTGCACGCCAGAACCCGCGAAGGCAAGCTGCAAGTCGAACTGGCGCAGCTTGAGTATCGCGTGCCCCGCCTGACCCGCCTGTGGACCCATCTGGCCAGGCAGGCTGGTGGGCGCGCCGGCGGTTCCACCGGCGGTGTGGGCGTGCGCGGTCCTGGCGAAACCCAGTTGGAAAGCGACCGTCGGGAAATCGGGCATCGTATTAGCGCCATTAAGCGAGAACTTGAGGACGTGCGCGCCCATCGGGAACGGCACCGGGCCAAACGGCAGCAGACAGAACTGCAAGTGGTCGCCATCGTGGGATATACTAACGCCGGGAAGTCCACGCTGCTGAACTGGCTCAGCGATGCGCATGTCTTGTCGGCGGATATGTTGTTTGCCACGTTGGACCCAACGACGCGCAAGGTGAAGATGCCGGGCGGGCGCGAGGTGCTGTTCACTGACACCGTGGGGTTTATCCAAAAACTGCCGACGGAGATTGTGGCGGCGTTTCGGGCGACGTTGGAGGAGATTGCGGAGGCGGATTTGCTGCTGCACGTGGTAGACGCCACACACCCGAACGCCATCGCCCAGATTGACGCTGTAGAGGATACGCTGGCGGAACTGGAAGTGGATCGTCTGCCGCTGGTGACCGCTTTGAACAAGGCGGATTTGCTGCCGCCGGGCCGGAACCCGGTGTTGGAACTGGACATTGAGGGACCGGCTGTGGTGGTATCGGCGCAAACGGGGCAGGGGATGGATCTGTTGTTAACGGCCGTTGAAGCCGTCATGGTCCAACTGATGCAGCCGTTACACGTGCGTCTGCCCTACAAGCGTGGCGATTTACTTTCGCTGCTGTACGAGCGCGGCCAGGTTGACAGTGAAAAACATACAGGTGACGGGGTGGAAGTATACGGCCGTCTGCCCGCCCGCCTCATTCCCTACTTCCAGCCTTACCTGCTGGCAAATACATAGTCACAGGGGTGGGCCGCCCGTTTGCGGTATGGCCCACTCCGTGCCCGATGAAGGAGCGCATGGATGAACGAGCTTGTTGATAAGTTGAATGACTTTTTTGCCACCCGCCCCGGTCTGCTGCCGATGATTGGCATCGCGTTGGTCATTCTAAACTTGCTGTTACAAATTTTTCCCGGCCCAGGCAGTGGTTGGCTGGTAGATAGCAACCTCTTCTTGCATCTTGGGATCATTTCATCGGTCGTAGGTATTTTACTCATTCGTGCTTTGACATAACATAGAAACGCCGCCCTTGTATCCGTAACCCGAAGTCCGTATTCCGTAATCCGTGTACCGTATTCCGTGGGCGTTTACCAGAGGTAGCGCCCTACGGAATACCGAATACGGATACCAGAGCGGTTGTCATATTCAGGTCCAGTTAGTGCCCATGAAGCTCATCGAACAAATTGCCCTGGATGCGCGCGTCCAGGCCGCGCTCAACAATTTTCGCACCCGCCAGTCAGAAAGTATCGGCTTGATCAAAGCCATTCAACAAATTCCCGCCCCGACGTTTGCCGAGGCGCGCAGGGCCGCTTTTGTCGAGAGCCGGATGACCGCCCTGGGGCTGAGCGACGTGGCGCAGGATGACCTGCATAATGTGTACGGCCGTTTCCCCGGCCAAAACCGTCGCGCCCCTCTGGTTATCTCCGCCCACCTGGACACCGTTTTTCCCTTAGAAACAGACCTGACCATTCGGGAAAACGGCCGTTTCCTTTACGGCCCAGGCATCGGTGACAACTCCACCGGGGTGGCCGGGCTGCTGCTGCTGGCCCAGGCGCTCATCGGCCAGCGGTTGCCGCTGGCCCGCGACGTGTGGTTTGTCGCCAACGTGGGCGAAGAAGGGCTGGGCGATTTGCGCGGGATGCGCGCCGTGGTGGAACGTTTTGGCCGCGCGGCCAGTTACATCGTGGTGGAAGGGGGACTGTTCGGCCAGATTTCTCATCAGGCGATTGGCGTCCACCGCTACCGCCTGAACGTCAGCGGCCCCGGCGGCCACTCCTGGGGCAGTTTCGGCGCAGCCAGCGCCATCCACGTCCTCGGCCATCTCATCGTCGCCATAGACAAACTGCCGGTGCCCGATCCGCCGCGAACGACTTACAACGTGGGCGTCATCGAAGGCGGGACCAGCATCAACACCATCGCCCAATCCGCCTCTTTGCTGCTGGATTTGCGCTCGGAAGAGCCGGTCGCTTTGCAGCAGCTTGAGGACAGCGTGACCCAAATTGTCCGGCAAAGCAACCAGCAGTGGCGCGAGGCTGGCATTCAGGTGACGATGACGCCTATCGGCAACCGCCCGGCCGGCAAGATTTCGCGCAATACCGGGCTGGTGAAAACGGCCGTTGCCGCCCTGCAATTCGTCGGCCAACACACCATCACCTTTATGATGGGCAGCACAGACGCCAACGTGCCGCTTAGCCAGGGCATCACGGCCGTGTGCATCGGCCTCACGGAGTCGGGCAACGCCCACCGCCTGGATGAGTTTATAGACCCGACTCACCTGCCAGACGGCCTGAGCCAGCTCTTGCTGCTCACTTTAGCCGCCGCCGGGTTTTCGTAGAAAATAGTTGGTTGGGTTGCTGAACCAACAAGCCAATAAACCAATTCATTCATCATTCAACGTTTCAGAGAGGAGTGCGAGCATGGATTTTCAACTAAGTGAAGAGCAGCGCGAGTTTCGCCACGTCGTCCACGAATTTGTCGCCAAAGAGGTCAAACCATTGGCCCGGCACACCGATGAGACAGGCGAGTTTAACTGGACGGCCGTGCGTAAAATGGGACCGCTCGGTTTGTTGGGGCTGGAAGTGCCGGAGGAGTACGGCGGCGCGGCTGTAGACGCCATCAGCGCGGCCATCGCCATTGAGGAACTGGCCTGGGGCTGCGGTTCCACCGCGTTGGCCGTCTCCGCCCACAACGGGCTGGCATTGGGGCCAATTGTGCGCTTTGGCACGGAAGCGCAAAAGCAGACGTGGCTGCCCTCCCTGGCAACCGGTCAGGGCAAATTGGCCTGCCTCTCACTCACCGAGCCGGGCGCGGGATCGGATTTGCAGGGCGGGGTGCGGACAACGGCCGTTAAAGAAGGCGACTCGTGGATCATTGACGGCAGCAAGATGTGGATGACCAACGCTTCCATCGCCGACCTGATGGTGGTGTTGTGCCGCACCGATCCGGCCGGCGGCAGCCGCAGCCTCAGCCACATCCTGGTTCCCACGGATGCGCCGGGTCTCACCATCGCGCCGGCCGAGAAAAAGATGGGGCTGAAAGGCTCGCCCACCCACGCCGTTACCTTTGAAGAAGTGCGCGTGCCTCTGGAAAATGTGTTGGGCACGGAAGGGCGCGGCCTGCACCAGACGTTAGCCACGTTGGACAGCGGCCGGGTAAGCATTGGCGCACTGGCGGTAGGGTTGGCCCAGGCGGCGTATGAAGCGGCCATCAAATATGCCCACGAGCGCGAGACGTTCGGCCAGCCGATTGCCCATTATCAAGCTATTCAATGGATGCTGGCCGATGCGGTGACGGAAATCCAGGCGGCCCGGTTGATGGTGTACTGGGCGGCGTGGTTGAAGGGCGGAGGACGGCCGTATACCCAGGAAGCGGCTATGGCGAAGTTGTTTGCCACGGAAGTCAGCGAGCGGGTGTGCCGCAACGCCATCCAGGTGCATGGCGGGTACGGCTACAGCCGCGAGTTTGAAGTAGAGCGCATTTACCGCGACACCCGCCTGATGACCATCGGCGAAGGGACCAGCGAAATTCAGCGATTGGTGATTGCCCGGCATATCTTAAAACTGTAGACCTGATGATCCTTTGTCTGGAACACGCCAACGTTTACACCCCTGATGACAACATCACCGATGGGCTGGTG
>CALFEW010000468.1 GCA_937958365.1 uncultured Chloroflexota bacterium
TGCTTTTGCGTTTCCACGTCGAAGGCTTGATGGACCGAGCTGTCGTCTACGGCCGTTCCCCTCTCGACAATCGCCTCGCGCAAAGGAACCAGTTCCGCCTTCACCGCATCAAAAATCGCCCGCACGTCGGCCGTTTTCATGCCGAATTCGTACTTGTCCAGCAGGGCGTCGTACTTTTCATCCTCGTAACCGTACAACTCGGCCATTTCCTGGCAAAGCTCAACCACTTGCTCCAACCAGGGCTGGAAGGTGGGAAAATCGTTCTCGGCGCGGGCTTTTACCCAGGCTGCGTGCGCCTGGCCGCTCACCTGCGCCGAGCGGATGATAAATTCCGGCGGCAGCTTGCGGGCCTCTTCATAAGTGCGCCGCAGCAGGCGCAGCAGGCTGGCCTGGTTGCTCTCGTAGGGCGCGCCGTTGATTTCCGCTTCGGCCTTTTCAATCAGTTCGCCCATCTCATCGGAGGTGGACAGGACGTGGGTGAGGCGGCTGAGCGTGGTCATTTGTTGGATGCGGGCGGACAAGCCGCCGGATGGCATGTTGACCTCTTTGTCCCAGCTCAGTACGGCCAGGGCTTTGTTCAGGTCGTTGATTTCGTACACTTTTTCTAACAAGGCATCATAGTCAGTGGTCATAACAGTCTCCTGTAAAGTGGTTCAGATGGGTTGGAGTTTACCGGAAAACGGCCGTTTTTCCAGTCTCACCGCGCTCCCCAGGCACGTAATGCTGCAAAAAAGGCCGGGCAATCGCAAGATTGCCCGGCCTTTTTACTCAAAACTTATTCATCGGTCAGACTTACGGCTTCATGATAACCGGCAGGTAAATCGTGTATTCCACGACCACCGTCACCGTCACCGAGTCTGAAATGCCCAACGATTCGTGAGTCGGGCTGTTCAGTTCGGCGGTGATGACGTGCGTGCCGGGCAGCAGGTCTACCGTCGTGGCGTAATCCATGACCGGGCCGGTGTCTACGCCATCCACCCACAAGTGCCAGTGCCCGTCAGCCGGGATGACAAAGTCGGTGGTGGTGATGGTGACAGGGACGGAAACGGCCGTGCCGTTTGTACTCGTAAACACCTGCCCATTCACCGGGCTGAGGATGTCTATCGTCGGGACGACAGTCAACAGGTCCAGCCCAATCACCACCGGGTCGTGGTCAGAGGCTTTGTATGGCTCCTCGCCAAACAAGATCACGTGTTGATTGGCCGTCTTGAACTCCATGTTGTAGTCCAACACAATCGGCTCATCGGAATTGATGTGCCAGGGAGCCGCACCCGTCACCAGCGGCAGCAAGTCTGCGCTCGCCAGCGCATGGTCCAGATAGCCCCACTGCCCTTCAAACGTATAGCCATACGCATCCGCGCCCTCGAACAGCGACACCAGATTGGTATAGCCGGCCGCTTCAATGGCCTGAATGGGGTCTTCCATCGCATACGAGTTCAAGTCGCCAATGATCAGGTAACGGTCCACGCCGCTGTTGGTCGGGTCGTCGGCCAGGTAATTCACCAGGGCTTCGGCCGCCGCCACCCGTGTCAGGTTACAGTTCCCCTGGCCGTCACCCAGATCTGGGTCGCCGGTGCAGGCTGAACCCTTCGACTTCAGATGGTTCACCGCCACCGTCACCAATTCGTTGGTCGCGTTTTCGGCAAACGTCTGGATCAACACCGGGCGATTTAAGGTATCAATAAAGGCCGGGTCAACCGAACTGTCCAGAATGGCATAATCGCCGCTGGGCGTGACGCTGGCCGGTTGATAGATCAGCGCCACCTTGATGGCGTCCGTGCCAATGACGCCGGTATTGACGAAGGCATACGTGCCCGCGCCGGCGGCTTCATTCAGCCCGTCCACCAGGTCTTGCAGCGCCTCGTCGGTGATGTGATTTTCCAACTCCATCAAACCCACGATGTCGGCATCCATGGCCACAATGGCGTTAATGATCTTCACGCGCTGCCGCGCAAACTCCTCTGCGCTGTCCGCGCCACGGCAGTCCATGTTCTGTGAAGGCCCACAGATGTCCGGTCCCGTATCTATGGTGCTGAAGTAATTGAGGACGTTGAAGCTGGCGACTTTGATCGTGCCGCCCACATCGGCCGGCGTGGCCGGGCGCGTGTTGGCCTGGCTAAAGACAACCTCTTCCACCGGGAACACCCGATAATCGTCGGACGAATCGCTGGTGTAATGGTCCACCACACCCACAATACCGTCCGGAACCAGGTCGCCGCCGCGCAGTGTGTCGGTAAAGGTGAGCTGCGGCGCAGGGAATACGATGGGGTCCACGTTTTGCGTCGGATTGGCGTCGTCAATGGTGACGTAGCTGCGATTATTCAGCTCTTGCAAGGCAATGGCCGGCGCGCCGGGCAATACCACGTTGGTTGGCTGCGCCAGCCGTTCGCCCAAATTCAGACGGACCTGCCCAAAACGACCCAGGTAGAAGTTGTTGGTCACGGTCAGTTCATCTTCGATGGCGATGAGCATACCTTCGTACCACTCCCAGTCGTTGGCTTCGGCCAGGGGCAGGGTAACGATGGTCGGCGTCACCGTATCGGTGGCGCAGGCGCTGAAGTTGGTGATGGTTGCCAACTGCGTCATGCCGCCAAATTCTGCGACGGTTCCTTGTAGGCGAACCACGTCGCCTTCATTCACGTCGGGTGTGTCGTCCGGGTCGTAAATGAAGATGCCTTCGGAGGTCATTTCGTTGTCGTCGAACTCTTCATTTTCTTCTTGCAGGTAATAACCATTCAACATCGTCTGGTGGTCGCCGACAACGACGCCTTCAACCACGACGCTGGTTCCCACCAGAGGGGACACAAGACCATCGCCCTGGACAAAGTGAACGGGGATGGCCGGGTCGCTGCAAACGCCAAAAGGCAGCGTACCAACCAGGAAGCTGAAGTTATAGTTAGCGGCCATCGGCTGGCCGGTTCCACCTGTCACCTGATCGGCCAGGACTGTCACGTTGCACAAATCGCTGTTGACGAAGCTGGCGGCCGGGGTGATGGTGTAGCTGCTGGCCGGGCCGGTCGGGATAAACCCACCGCCCACGTTGCCGCTGACGGAGCAGTTGATGTCGAACCAATCGGTGGTGACGGTGACGGGTTCGTTGAACTGGATGGTGATGAGGGTGTCGGTGAGGACGCCCGTGGCATTATTGTTTGGCGTGGTGTTGATGACGATGGGGGCATCCAGCAGCACCTGCACGTCGCTGGGACGGCGCGGTTTGACTTCGTTGAGGGTGTTGAACTGGGTGGCAAAACCGACGACGCGGATTTCTTCGCCGTTGGCCGCGCCCATGTTGCACACGTTGACGCCTGTATCAGCATCTATAAAGACGGTCACTGCGCCGGAGCCATCGTTTACCAGGAATTGGTAGTTGCCGGTGCAGGCTGGTAGGCTGGAGATGGTCCCCTGAATTTCAACAATCCAACCTTCGCCATTACCGGCTGCGATGCTGGCCGTGGAAGTGACAATGGGGGTTACTTCCGGGCCGGGGCCGAGGTTGTTGAAGAAGCTCAGAGAGCCTAACTGCTCTTCACCGCTGAACGCGCCGCGAACACCGATGACTTGCACTGTGTCGCCAAAATCTATGGTCGGAACAAGGGCGCTGTCGAAAACGCCAATACCGCCGCTGGTATCTTGCAAAGCCCAACCGGCAGCGTTAAACGTGCCGGGCACGTAAGTGACCACGCCTTCGACGGCGAAGACTTGACCATTGCTGCCAGCGCGGGCGGTGGCGATGGGTACGGCGGCAAAATTGACGGTGAGGACGCCAGTTTGCGACAGTTCAAAGGGGATGCCGTTGAGGTCGCCATAAGTCCAGGCAGCGTTGGGATTGCCTGTGCCCCAGTTGCCATCAAAGCGAGTGGTGTAGGAGTAGACGCCGCCCACAGTGGGAGTCATGACGCCGACAAATTCATCGTTGTTCGGGCCGTCATCGCCCTGGAAGGACATGGGGGACCAGGCCCAGGTCGTTGGCGTGACGGCGCTGCCATAGCCTACCTGGGCTTTGAGGCCGCGCCCTGCGGTGTTGGGCGTGTTGGTGACGCCTTGAATGTAAAGTTTGCCGTATACGTTGCCTGTCGCTACACCCATGTCAGTTTCCAGGGTGGGCGGCCATTGCAGATTGGCCCAACCAACAACGACGTTGCGGTACTCGTCAACGGTGGCGTTGCCGCTGACAGTCAGGGAGCGGTTGGCCGTGTTCAGCCAGTCATAATGCGCCGGGCCGCTGGCAATTGTGTCGGTGTAAACGATGTATTTGTAACCATACGTGCCGGCGGTGAGGGTTGGAATGGTAGCGGTAAACACGCTGTTGGCGGCGTTGGCTGTCATGGAGAGGGCGGTGGTGTTCCAGCCGTTAAAATCACCGGCCAGGAAGATAGCTTCGCCGGGCTGCACGACATCTTCCAGGTCATGGTAGACGAAGGTGACGTCGCCTTCGAGGGATTCGACGGCGAAAACGGCCTGGGCGGTTCCGGTCTCGGTCGTGCCGCTAAATTCGGCGGTGTTGGTGATGGTGTCGCCGTAGTCGGCCGTTTGGTCAGCGGTGAAGGTGAAGGTGATGGTTTCGCCGTTGGTCACAGTACCGGCCCAGGTGATGACGCCGGCAGCCTCGTTTGCGCCAGACGGTTGATCGATCCAGGCGCTAAACGTGGTGCTGATGGGTAGGGTGTCGGTGAAGAGAACGGCCGTATCCGACACTGCACCACTGTTTTCCAGCAGGACGGTATAGGTGACAGGGCTGAGGTGGGGAACGGCCGTTGCCGGTTCCACACTCTTGCTGATCGCCAACTCTGGACCAGCCGGACCTGCGGTGATGGATATGTCGTCAATGCCTACCCATTCGTCACTGCCAACAGCATTGGTAGTCATGATACGCAGTTGCACTATTGGTTGGTTATTGGCTCCGGCTGGCAAGGTTACTGTTACAGGCGTTACCAATGTTGCCAGGCTTGGCCCTTCGGTGGCGTCGGCCACAAAACCATCGGGCAGATTGGTGAAATTACCACTATTACCTACGCGATAATGCAGAGCGACCGGTTGAACTGCGTTGTCCGCAGAGCCATCTATATCGCGTAAATTATAGGCTACCTGAATGTTGCTTAAGCCAGTGGTATCAACGTGAATGAGGATGAAAGGCGCATCGGCAGTGCCTGAACCTTGGAAAGCTACAACGGGATCAGCGATTTCAAATTCGGCGATGCCACCACTGGTGTTTGTATTGGGGTTGGTCTGATTGGCGATAACATTCAAGGGTGTAGATGTGCCATCGGCCAGGATGGTTTGGGGATCTATGCCCGTGAAAGTAGTCAAGTCATCGCCACGATGACCGATGATGCCCGGCACGCCTGACCAGATATTGGTAGCTGTGATCATGTTCGTGTCGCTCCAATCCTGGCTAAAGGGTGGGGCCTGATAGCTGTTGTCGTCCGGCGCGGCCAGAACGCTGGCGTTCAGGACCGCAAAGAGGGCGAGGAAGATGAGAACGGCCGTTCCCACTGAAAATCCTACTCGCCACAACGTCTTGTGCATCTGATTCATTTGAACCTCCTTGCAGGTGATCCGGCCGGTCTGGCCGGGTCTAACAATAAAAAGTGAGAAATAGGTTTGCCAACTGGACGGTTTTTAAGAAAGACATTCGCCAGCCACGCGCTGGTTTGGCAGGAATTGATGTGGCGAAATGTCAAAGGAAAACGGTGTCAGATGGTAAACGGCGATGTCAATGACCAATTCCCCCCAAAATGGTAGCACCTTGCGCCGGGAATACAAATGACATTTGTTATGTTTTTGTTAATGATCTTCGTTGACAGCCCCGCCCCCATCATTTACCCTGTAGCTATTCAGGCGGGTAGTAAAACACTTCGCACTTCATAAGTCACAATTCACAATTCACACGGAGGGTTCCCACATGAAAGTGTTCAATAAGATTGGTTTCCACACCGCCAGCGGCGGCAATCCCACGGGCATCGGTGATTATTTGCGTCGTCTGGACGCCGCCGACGTGCCCTTTGTCATCAAAGCGGCCGATGCCATGACCGGCCTTTTCGACGCTCAGGAGCTTGTGCGCGCCCGCAATGGGGCGGTCCCCCACGTGCTGGCCTTTCGCCGTTCCGTGCCCTCTGCCGGGACTGTGCCCCCTTCCGGTAATCCAGATGTGCCCGATTACGACAAAGAAGCAGAACAAGCGGCCGCCGAGCATTGGGCCTGGCACAAAAGGCACCTCCCACCAGAATTAGACCCGGCTTTGGTGTGGATTGAAACGGTCAATGAGCTGCGTAAAGAAGTGGCCTGGGCCGATTGGATCGGCAATTTTGCGTTTCATACCGGCCAGTTGATGCTGGCCGATGGCTATAAATTTTCCGCTTTTGGTTACTCGTCGGGCACGCCGGATGAAGGCGCGTGGGAGACGGATGGGATGCTGCGTTATCTGGAATTGTGCCAGCAGCACCCGGCTCGGTTGTCCGTGGCTTTGCACGAGTACAGCTTCAAAACGAGTGACATCTGGTTTTTGCGCGGTGACCACATCGGCCGTTTTGAGAAGTTGTTGGCGGCTTGCGACAAACATCGGATTCAACGGCCGTCTATCCTCATCAGCGAATGGGGCTGGACCCACGAGCGCGTGCCACCGGTGGAAAAGGCCATGCAAGACATTACGGCCGTTGCCGAATATTACGCCCAATTCCCGGAAATCCTCGGCGCAGCCATCTGGTATTTAGGACCAGGTTTCGCCGGTATCGCCGGCAGCGCCCGAAGACTCATCCAGCCGGTGACTGACTTTTCCCTGGCAGCCCGGTTCGAGATTCCGGAACCGGTGGAGCCGGTGGACGAGACTTCACCCATGTCGCCCATTGTCACGGGCGCGAAGCCGAACGGCCGTTTCCTCCGCGACGTGACCATCCTGGACGACACCGTGCTGACCATAGGCGACAATTTCACCAAAACCTGGCTGGTGGAAAACAACGGCGATGTGGCCTGGACTTCTGACTTCCGGTTGGTTCACGTAGACGGCCAGCCGATGACGGCCGTAACCGCCCATCCCCTGCCCGCTGCCCAACCCGGCCAGCAGGTGGAAATCTCCATTCCTCTCACCGTGCCCAACACACCCGGAACCCACTTTAGCGATTGGCGCTTGCAAGACAACAGCGGCGCTTTGTTTGGTGACATCATCTACACGCGCATTATCGCCCAACTTCCGGTGGCCGACCCGGCCGGCGTCTGCAACAGCAAATTCGTCGCCGACGTGACCATCCCTGACGACACGCTGATGAACCCCGGCGACCCCTTCACCAAAACCTGGCGGCTCAAAAACAGCGGCACACGCGCCTGGGGGCTGGGTTTCACCATCCGCTACGTGGGCGGCGTCAAAATGGCCGCCAAAGAGAGTTATCCGCTGCCGGCGGCCGCGCCCGGCGCGGAAGTAGACGTTTCCATTGACATGGTGGCCCCTACCACGCCGGGCACGCATTATGAAGATTGGCGCTTGTTTGATGATCACGGTGAAATTTTTGGCGAGATTGTCTACCTGCGCATTCTGGTTCCCTGGCAGCAGGGCAGTTCGGTCGTGGCGCCAGTTTCGCAGCGCGACGCCCGCTGGAACGACAAACGGCTGGGTCAGGTCGGCTCAAATCAGACCATTGGCAAATGGGGCTGCCTGCTGACCTGCTTTACGATGGTCGCCAACGCCTACGGCCATCAGGTGACGCCGGCGCAATTGAACGACTCGATGGTGCGCCAGGGCGGCTTTATTGACGTGAACCTGACGAAATGGAACGCCCTGACCGACGTGTATACGGACATGATTTACGGCGGGAAACTGGCCTCCACCCCGGAAGTCACCAAGAGCATAGACGCCAGCCTGATGGAAGGGCGGCCGGTGGCGGTGCAGGTGGATTTTACCAGCGACACGCCGTACACCGACAACGACCAGCATTGGGTCTTGATTGTGGGCAAGGATGGCGAGGATTATCGCGTCAACGACCCCTGGCTGCTGCCGGCCCAGGAAGCCTCTTTGAAGGAAAGATATGGCAAGGCGGGACGGCCGTTGTGGGAAGCCATCCTCGCCGCCCTCTTCTATCGTTCTACCTCAGGCAACCCTATCCCCATTGACATTCCTATTGACGTGCCCACGACTGCCCTGCAAACCGGCGTCAACGTCAATCCCGATGCCCCCCACAGCAACCCCTTCGAGACCGACGACCTCAAAGGGCTGGATTGGGTGCGCTTTGTTTTCAAACTGGATGCGCGTACCGTCGTCTCGGAACGCGGCGACATCCGCAAAGCCTTCGCCCAATACGACCCCATCATCCACGCCTATAACCGCATGGGCGTGAAATCGCTCATCATCATCAACCAGGAAACCATTTGGGGCAAAGCGCCCTGGACTGGCAACAACAACTGGCAGGGATACGCCCAAGACCTGGCGGCCACCGCCAGGGAAATCGCCGCCCATTACCAGCGTTACGAAGACCGGGTGGCTTACCAGATTTGGAACGAGGGTGACAAGAAAAATAACCCGGCTTCTGTGTTCCTGGAACCGGCGCAGATGGCAACCATTGTTACGGCCGTATCACAGGCGATCCGCGCGGCTTCGCCCAAGTCGCCGCTTATCTTCAATGGCATGGCTACCGGCCCGGAGGCAACGGTCGCTTATCTCAAGCAAGTCGAAACGGCCGTGGGCGGCAAACTACCGGTAGACGCCATCGGCATTCATCCCTACACCCGTTGGGCCACCAAAGCCCCCTTTGATTGGGGGCAGCAGTACGGCACGTTGGGGCAGGCGTTCGACGTTTACCGGCGTGGCCTGCCCGGCTACAAGTTGTGGATCACCGAGATTGGCGTCGCCGACGACCATGAGATTGGCTCGCAATATTATGTGGAGATTGGCGACTATATGAAGGACGTGTACAAACACGTTCAGGACCGGCACACCGATCTGGTGCAGACGCTTATCTGGTTTGCCTGGTCGGATTGGATGCGTAACGCCGGGGTGGTGGGCAAAGATGGCAACCGCAAGGACCATGTCTACAACGCCTTCCGCGCCGTGCGCAACCGGGAGTTGTGAGGGAGGAGCGGGTGATGGGGTGACAAACCACCCCATCACCCGCTCATTTTACAATGCGAGTTCCGGCGTCGGGCTGGCCTTGTAGAACGGCCGTTAACCGCCCCGGTTCCATCATCGAAATCAGCCAGGTTTCCATGCCGGCGGCCAGGGCTGCTTCTGCGCGGCGAATGGCCCGCAGTTTGCCGGCCATCGCCCCACTGGCGTCTATGAGTGGGTGGTGGTCCAGGGAAACGGCCGTTTCCTCGCCACCGTTTAAGGCCAACACCGGCAGCCGTTGGGCGTCCGGGTGCTGCTGCGGGTCTTTGTCGTAAATGCCGTCCACCTGCGTGGCTAAAATCAGCCGGTTTGCGCCGAAATGCAGCGCCAGGTCCACCGCCACCTCGTCGCCGCCGTAGACCATGAAGCCTACCTGATCATCCACCAGCACGTCGCCGCCCAGCAGGGGGACCATGCCCAGGCGCAAGAATCCGGCAACGGCTGCCAGGTAACTCTCTTTGTGGGCAAAGCCGCTGGCCGCCATGCACGAACTGGGCAACATCAGGCAAACAGGCACGCCCGCCGCCTGAAACGCCAGCGCCACGGCGTTGCGCAGGCGCATGACGTTGTTTTGCGTTTCCGTCAGCGCGAGCAGTTGGTCTAGCGATTGG
>CALFEW010000469.1 GCA_937958365.1 uncultured Chloroflexota bacterium
CAGCGATTGAGGTAGATGGCTACCGTAACCTTTACGAAGGAGATCGTGTAGAATACGTCTTGATTGATCGCGGCAAAGGCCCGCAGGCCCAAAATGTAATTCCTAAACGAACTTATGAGGCCATGCTCCAACACTAAAACACAAAACGCCCGCTTTCGCGGGCTTTTTTTTGGAAAATGGTCCCCACTGCCTATTTACGCTTTTAGCCCCGCCGACTACAATTTGTTCCATGAGTGATATAAACAAGATTCTGGTTGTGGATGACGAACGCTCTTTGATGGAACTCTGCCAGATCATCCTGCAACAGGCGGGGTATGTGGTGCGCGGCGCGGTGAACGGCCGTCAGGCCCTACAAATGTTGGACGAAGAACCGCCCGACCTCGTTTTGTTAGATGTGATGATGCCCGGCATGGATGGCATTGAGGTCTGTCGCCGCATTCGCTCTGTGTACGTCGAATCTCCCCCTTGTATCGTCATGTACACCGCCGACGACCGCGAAGAAACCCGCTCCAACAGTCTGGCCGCCGGCGCCAACGCCGTGTTGACCAAAGAAACCCCAGTTTTTGACCTGCCTGGCAGGATTGGCTCGTACCTGACCGCCTGGTGTTAAATTCCTTCTCGTTCGCGAATCGTCGCCAGTAAACCCCGGCAGCCATCTTCCACAAGTTGGTACACATATTCAAAATTACCGGCATAGTACGGATCGGGCACGTCCTGTTCGGTTGTGTTTTTGGCAAAGTCCAACAGGCGGAAAAGCTTGGTGTGCCGCCCGCTGACGCGCTGTAAATCTTGCAGGTTGCTGGCGTCCAGGGCGATGAGGTAGGTATCGGGCGTGAAGTCAGTGGAGCGGATCTGACGGGCACGGCCGTTATAGGCAATGCCATGCTGCCGCAACACCTGCAACGTCCCGCGATGCGCCTGCTCCCCCACATGCCACGACCCGGTTCCCGCCGAATCCACCAAAATCTCGTCCGACAATCCGGCGGCGTCCACCATGTGCTGAAAAACGCCCTCCGCCATCGGCGAACGGCAAATATTACCCAAACAGACAAATAAAACTCGAATCGTCATAGACTCCCTAACCGAAGAACTGACAACAATGAACGAGCAACGAGGGTGCTGTATGGCGCTCCTCGTTCCTCGTTCATTGTTCCCCGTTGATTGTTTACCAAGTCAGCCTATAAGCCGCATTCTGTAGGCGATTGCGCAAACGCAATCGCTGGTGATCATCTATCTGGGAGCATTGTTACCAATGCCCTCTAGCAACCTACCCGGACGTCAGACGGCACGAGCCGCGCCGTGAACCTGATGGACAAGCCACCAGGCTCTTCGCCCTGCTTGGTTTTGCTCCCGGCGGGGTTTGCCTGGCCGGTGACATTACTGCCGCCGCCGGTGGTCTCTTACACCACCGTTTCACCCTCACCGGCCAAACGGAAGACCGTTTGGCCGGCAATATGCCTCTCTGTTGCACTTGCCGTCGGGTCGCCCCGCCCGGCTGTTGGCCGGCGCCGTGCCCTGTGGAGTGCGGACTTTCCTCAGCCAGACGCTCGTTAGAGCGCCCAACCGCGACCACCCGGCCGACTTGGTGCAGAGATCGTAACCGGGTAAGGGGAAAGGCGCAAGTGAAGGGGAGGAAATATTTAGCGTAATTCAGCCAACACACGTCGAGTCAGCACGGCCGTCATCTCCAGGCGATACGCGGCGTCGCCACGGAAGTCGCCAGGGTGTTGGCAGGCTGCCTGGGCCGCTTGCACGGCCGTATCTACATCACCGGCCACCAGTGCGGCTTCCGCCTGGGACAAACGCAGCGGGCGCGGGCCAATACCCGTAGCCGCCAGGCGCGTCGGGCCGCCTTCCGGCTGCCAGGCCGTAACCGAAACAATCGGGTAATCGGCCGGTGTGCGCGCCACACGTTCCGCCGCGAAACGGCCGTTCCCCCAGGGAATAACAACGTAAGTGATAAGGCCAGACGGCCGTTCCGCCGCCTGTAAATACGCGACCAACGAGAGCGTGAGGGGTTCCGGCGTCTGTAATTCCAGCGTGGCGGCCAGCGCCAGCAGCGCCGCCAGCAGTTCGCTGTCCGGCAACCGGCTGGCGATGACGCCGCCCACTGTGGCGGCGTGGCGATACGTGTTGGGGCCAGCCTGCCGGATAGCTTGTTGCAGCAATGCGGTCGGGCCAGCGGAGTCGGCGTGTCCTTGCAGCCAATCGGCCAGGTTTGCCAGCGTCACTGTCGCGCCCAGGCGCAGAGCGTTGGCTGTGGCTTGAATCTGGTTCAATCCTGTGGCTTGCAAATCAACCACCGCGCCATCCACATCACCGGCCAGTAAATGGGCGCCGCCGGCCAGCGGCAGGGTGTTGGGCTGGCTTAGCAGGCGCAGCGCTTCCGGTAAATTATCGGGACGATAGTAGGCATCTGGTTGTTTGGGCATGATTCTTTCCTTCGGCCGATAGGGGAACGGCCGTGACTTGATTTGAGCAATAGACGCAGTTCACGCTCTATTTTACCGGCAAAATGGCAGCGATGCCGCCTTTGCACTTACGGATAAGTATACTCAATGGCGGGTACAACCTGTAAGTGGACGGTTAACGGCCGTTCCAAAGCGGCTTCCAGGTCTGTTACCAATTGCGGAAAAGAATCCGGTTCATTTTCGCCAACCGTCAGAATCAACACCTCATCATTGCGCACACTGACCTCGCGCACATCCAACCCTTCTGTGCTTGCCCAGGCCTCAACCGTTTCGGTAGCGCTGATTTGCGACAAGGTGTCTTGCGTCACCTGATAACTGGTCAGACCCAGCGGGATCATAATAAAAAACACACCGGCAATGATGAGGGCAAAGGCCCGTCGGCGCGATGGGCCATGTATTTTCACGGTAGCCGCGTGGCTGAGACCCAAAATCGAGAACACCGCGCCACCGGCCAGCAAAATCGAGAAAAAGTTGGTTAGAAACAGCAGCAAAGCGCCCTGCGCCACATCCCACTCCCCGCCGGCCAGCCCAATTCCCACCACACACAAAGGCGGTACCAGAGAGATGGCAATCGCTACACCCGGCAGAGAATCGGCCACATCTTCCCGGCTCATCGCAAACGCACCGGCAACGCCGGAGGCCAGAGCTACCAGCAAATCAATAAGGCGTGGGGAAATGCGGGCCACAATTTGGGCATTGCCGGTATAGGAGATGACGCCGGTAAATAACGTAGCAATCAGCCAGGAAAAAGCAATCACCCCGGCAACGCCTGCGCCTACGGTGAAAAGTGAACGAATAGCCCTATCCAAACGGCCCATGGCCACGCCAGCGGCCGTTGCCATGATCGGCGTCATCAGCGGAGCAATAATCATCGCGCCGATCACGGTGGCTGTGGAATCTCCCAGGACGCCATAGGTTGCAATGATCGTTGCCAGCAGGAGCAAAATGACAAAACGCTCAAAGGCCAGCCGACGTTTGGCGCCTTCAAAAAATAGTTTTTGCTCAAACGCCGGAATATCTTCTGGTCGGAACTTGTTATCTTGCACAACGGTCTGAAAAATCCCCATGAGTCTCTCTCCTTACGGCCAAAAATCTAGAAACGTCAACTCACACGAGGGTTTGGGGCGCTGCACCGGATGCGCAACTTAACCCTGGACCCAGCTTCTCTTGACTGATCCATTGTGCTGTAATTGGCGTAAAATGCAATGCTCTGATAGGGGAATGTTTATGGCCGCATGTTCGCTCTGGTAGATTAGTTTGAGCGATAGGCTTCTGCCCGGTCGCGGCGGCGGGCGAGTTCGCTGGTGTATTCCTGGCCCAGCGTGCTGGCGTGGCGCGCTGCCCAATCGGTAAGGCGCGTATGGCCGGCAGGCGGCGCGGCGACGTAGAGCAAATCGGCCGTTAGCCCGGCAATTTCTTCACGGGTGATCAGCACATCGTCCACCAGGCGGCCAACGACCTGACCGACGGCATAACCGAGCGTGTGGGGCATGGATAGGATGGGCCGTTTTTTGCCGATGGTGACGCTAACGGCCGTTACCAGTTCGCGGTAAGTGAACGTTTCCGGGCCGATGGCGTTGATGATGACATTTTCATGGTTTTGTCCCTGGGCGACGGCCAGTTGAGCCAGATCATCCACGTAAATGGGTTGTACGCGATAAGAGCCATCGCCAAAAACACCAAAAATCGGGAAGCGGCGCAGCATCCAGGCGATGTTGTTGATGAGAATGTCTTCTTTGCCGAACAAGACGGTGGGGCGCAAAATGGCGTAGGAGACGCCGGAATTGATGAGCGCCTGCTCCAGCCGGGCTTTGCCGTTGAAGTATTCCAACGGCGAATCGAGGGAAGGGTTGGTGATGCTGACGTGGACGATACGCTCCACGCCGGCTTGTTGGGCAGCGTGAAAAAGGGCGAGGGTGTTGGACACGGCCGTTTCATGCCCAAATTCATCGTGGTTAAAACGCACCCAATAGGTGTTGTACAACACCCGCACCCCGCTCAACGTGGCGGCCAATTTGTCCGGTTCGTCGAAGTGAAACGGGAACGCCTGCACCCGGTCGCCAAACGGATTCGGCCGGTGCAGTGAATTGGTGAGGGTGATGACCTGACGGCCGTCAGCCAACAATCGTTGGGCAATATATTTGCCGGAATAACCAAATGCGCCAGTAACGGCATGGATGGTTTTGTCTGTCATAATTTCCTCGGCTAAGACTTCTTGGTATTGTTGAAAAAACGCGCCAGGGCGTTTAATCGCAGTTCGTCCAATGTGATGAGCATGGCTACCAGACTATCCAACGAATCAAAAAAGCCTTTCATCGCCTGCAATCGCGCTTCATAAAACGCCGCCAATTCCGCATCTCCCCCCGCTGCCTCTGAGGCGGCAACAATGTCCAAACTTTCACTGACGGCGTGCAGCGCCAGACCAAACTCGTTTTGCTCGCGCTCCTTCAGCAGTGTGCGCGCCACTTTCCAAAAGTCAGTTTCCGCCAGGTAATAATCCTTGCGGTCGCCTACCTGCACCTGCCGGTGAACCATGCCCAAACGTTCCAGCAAGCGCACGTTGGTGGATACCGCGCCTTTGCTAACCCCCACCATCTCCACCAACTCGTCCAGCGACACCGATTGCGGCGAGAGGTAAATCGCTCCGTAAATCGCTCCCATCGCTTTGGGGAACCCCCAAAAGTGGGTGATGCGGCTCATTCCCTGGATAAAAAGTTCTTTTGCTTCGGCCAATTCAGCACTCATAAAACCTCCTTTGGATTGAACGTTTAGTACGAACTAAACGTAGTATACGAATAGAACGAACTTTGTCAAGCGGGCAGTACCAACGATTGTTTGGCCTGAAGCGGAAACGGCCGTACCATTCTCCCTCATGGCAGCGAACAATTCTTCTCCCCGTCTTGCGGCGCTCCAATACCGCGATTTTCGCCTCTTTTGGATCGGCCGTTTTCTTTCCACCACCGGCTCGCAAATGCAGCTTATTGCCGTCAACTGGCACATTTTCGCTTTGCTGCGCGGTCAGACGTATACCCTTGCCCTGTTTGGTCGTGAATTTGATCTGGGCGCGGAAGCGCTGGGTTTGGGCACGCTGGGATTGGTGCGAATCATCCCCATCGTTTTGTTTGCCCTGCTGGGCGGCATGTTGGCGGACACTACCGACCGGCGCAAACTGCTGATTTGGGTGCAGGTGGCAGCGATGGTAATTGCAGCGATGCTGGCGATTTTGACGTTGAACGGCCGTATCACCATCCCGCTCATTTACCTGCTCACAGCCGCCGGCTCGGCCGCCGCCGCCTTCGACGAACCGGCGCGCCAATCCATTGTGCCCAACCTCGTGCCCAAAAAGCACCTCACCAATGCTGTCAGCCTCAACACCATGCTTTGGGAACTGGCGACGATTATCGGGCCGGCAGTGGGCGGGGTGCTGGTCGGTTCGTTTGACGTAGGCGTGGTGTATACGGTGAATGCGGTGTCGTTTACGGCCGTCATCATCGCCCTGCTGCTGATGAATTATCGGGGTCGCGCGGCCGCCAGCACGACCGGCCTGGGCTGGCCGGCGCTGGTGGAAGGTTTTCGCTTTACCTACCGCACGCGCATTATCTGGGGCACGATGCTGCTGGACTTTATGGCTACCTTTTTCAGTTCGGCGCGGACCATGCTGCCCATCGTAGCAACCGATTTGTTGGGTCTGGGGCCGGCCGGGTATGGCCTGTTGGCGACGGCGCAATCGGTGGGCGCGCTCATCGCCGGTGGCGTGATGGCTTTGCGTCAGGATATTTACCGGCAAGGGCTGGTGCTGTTGGTCAGCGTGGCCGTTTACGGCGCAGCGACGGCGCTGTTTGGCTTTTCCACCATCTTCTGGCTGTCTTACTTCTTGTTTGCCCTGACGGGCGCGGGTGACACAGTTTCCACGGTGATTCGCGGCACGCTGCGGCAGTTGAACACGCCGGATCATTTGCGCGGACGCATGACCAGCGTGAACATGATGTTTTTTATGGGCGGGCCACAGTTGGGTGAACTGGAAGCCGGGCTGGTAGCGGCCGTTTTTGGCGTGCCACTGGCGATCATTTCCGGCGGCGTTCTCACCGTCTTGCTAACCGGCGTGATTGCCTGGCGCTATCCCAGTTTGCGGAATTATGTGGGTCAGCAGGTGGTTGAAGATTGAAGATCGAAGATTGGAAATCGCTCGTTTGGCGTCAACGCTCGCGCTCGTTTTCATTCTGACTGGCGCGTGAGGACAAGTAATCCGGCGAAGAGCAGCCCAATCCCCAGCCAGGCTATTGGCGCTAACTGTTCGCCTACGACGAAGATGCCCAACAACCCGGCGGTGAGCGGCTCGGCCAACGTCAGGCTAACGGCCGTTGCCGCCGATACCTGCCGCAAACCCTGCGTAAAAAGCAGATAAGCCACCGCCATCGTGACGATCCCCAAATGTAAACCCACCAACAAGCCGCGGGGTTCAGCCAGCCAGCTCATGTCCAGGTACAGCCAAAGCGGCAGCATCAACAGCACGCCTAAGCCAAACACAACGGCCGTTACCACATGAACCGGTCGGTCGGCCAGCAATACTTTGCTGGCCATAGTAAAAACCGCGTAAGCCAACCCGGCCCCCATCGCCAGCAACATCCCCAGAACGTCCACACGGACGCCGCTGCCGCCGGCCAAAATCAGCAACGCACAGCCAAGAATCGCCAATCCGGTGGCCGCCAACCAGCGCCGACCCGGCCATTGCCGCCAGATTAGCCAGGTAAGCAGCCCGGCCAGGATGGGTGAACTGCCTATGCCCACAATGGTTCCCACGGCCACGCCGGTGCGCGCCACCCCGGCAAAAAACAGCAGTTGGTAGCCAGCAACGCCGGCCGTCGCCAACAGCGTGGGCAGCACGGGCCAGCGCGGGCCGCCGCGCCATCCACCTTTCAGCAGCGCCACCAAAACCAGCGCAACGCCGCCAAAAACCATGCGGGCAGTCCCCACAGCTATTGGCGATACACCGGGCGGAGCCAACGTCTGTGCCGTGCCGGTTGTGCCCCACAAAACGGAGGCCGTCAGCACGAGCAGCGCGCCGGTAGAAGGTTTGACCTGCATGAGGAGGTTGGGGATGGCTGCTTAAAAACCGAAGAGTGACGATGCAGCCCATCTTCAATCATCGGCCTTCAATCTTCCGCAGCCAATCAAGGATGGTTTCGGCGACGAGGAACGGCCGTTCCATCGTCAACATATGGCCCACACCCTCAAGTTGGACAAACGTGGCCTGGGGCTGTTTTTGCTGCCATAACTGCCACGCTTCGGGGAAAACAGTGTCGGTTTCAGCAGCGCGGAGGGCCAGAGTAGGCTGCGTCACCTGGGGCAAGGTGTGCCACACGGCTTGTGGCGGCGTGGCGTAAATGCGCGCTTCCCATTCCGGCGGGAAGGTTAAAGCGACAGTATCGCCATTTTGGTGCAGGGCATAATTAACATAATCCCACAGCGCCTCATCTGACCAGCGAGCAAAGATGTCTTTGCTGCGAAAACGGTCGAAGGCGTCCTGACGATTGGGCCAGCGGCGGCGACGGTACACGGCGCTTTGCACCAGCGGCATCAGAGCGGCCTGCTCCGGGTGGGCGGCGGCCAATTGGAGAATCTGGGGTGGCAGAAAGACGGGTTCGATAAGGATGAGTGCGCGGAAGAGAGACGGCCGTTTCACGGCCGCATACATCGTCGCCACTGCCCCTAACGAATGCCCCATACCGATGACGTTTTCCAATCCTTGCTGGGCCAAAAAATCAATCAAGTCATCGGCGATAAGCTGCCAATCGCCCTGCAAATCGGCCGGATCGCTGCCGGGCCACAAGGGGCGGTGCAGCATGGCTTGCACGCGGTAATGAGGCAACAATGGGGCGATAAACTGCCGGTAACAAGCTGGTGGATAGGCGTTGGCGTGGGCAAAATGCAAAATTGGCCCGTCGCCGCCAAAATCGTGAAAAGGGATGGTGTTAGCCACAAATGACTCCGATGAAAGTGAATTGCCGCTGGTTTGCTGATTGTGCGCCAATTTCCTGGACATTGGCAGCAAACCTATCTTGGGGAAGTCTAACGGACAAATAAGCGAATCGCAACTGCCTGATCCTTATCGGAGAATCTTAACATTTCCTCAACAATATCTTTGTTTTTCCTTTATATGGATGATCTACACTCTTGATCGGGTTATCATTTCGCCTGCTTATAAATCATATCGTTGTGTAGTGAGGAAAAGTTAATGAAAAAACGTATTTTATTGTTATTCACGCTGCTTATCGTAGGGGTATTGGCTGCGGGCTGTGGTCTGATGCAAGCGCCGGAAGAGGCCAGTGCGCCGATTGAAGCCATCCCGGTAGCCGATTCGGCTGAAGGTACAGCCGCCGGTGACAGCGCCACCACGTTTACCATTTCACCTGAAGGTTCACAGGTGCGTTTTGAGCTGGATGAAGATTTGCGCGGCAACCGCATCACGGTGGTAGGCACGACGGATCAGGTAGCCGGCCAAATTGTTGCCGACTTGAGCAACCTGGCCAGCGCCCAGGCGGGGGTCATCCAGATTAACGCCCGCACGCTGGCGACGGACAATGATTTCCGCAACCGGGCGTTAAGCAATGAAATTCTGGATACCGGCGATTATGAGTTTATTACGTTTACGCCAACGGCCGTTAACGGCCTTCCAGCCAGCGTCAGTGCGGGCGACTCCGTAGAATTCACCATTGATGGCGACCTGACCATCCGCGATACGACTGCGCCGGTGACGTTTACGGTGGTAGCAACGGCCGTGTCCGACACCCAACTCCAGGGTACAGCCAGCGCCACTATCACCCGCACCGCTTTCGGCCTCACCATCCCCAGCGTGCCCAGCGTCGCCAACGTTGAAGAAGAAGTTGAACTGTACATTGACTTCACGGCCAACGCTTCCTAACATCTGGTAGCCACAAAAAAAGCCGGGCAGCGTCTCATGGATGCTGCCCGGCTTTTTTATTTACTGGAACTATTTACTTGATCGTTGGGGCTTTGGAAACGGCCGTTTGCAAACCAGGCTCATCACTGGCCGATTCCTGCCGGTCACTGCGCCGCACCGACCAGACGATCAGCACCACGCAAGTGGCAATGATAATCACAATGGGCAGCGTCAAACCGGTGTACTGCACCACAATCGGGGCCAGAATCAAGGCCACCAGATTCATCACCTTGATCATCGGGTTCAAAGCGGGACCGGCCGTATCCTTCAGCGGATCACCCACCGTATCACCCACCACCGACGCCTTGTGGTTTTCGCTTCCCTTGCCGTTATAGTTACCATCTTCCACAAACTTCTTGGCGTTGTCCCAGGCGCCACCGGCATTGGCCATAAAGACGGCCAACAACTGCCCAGAAACAATGACACCCGCCAGGAAACCGCCCAACGCCTGCTCCTTCAGCAGCAAACCCACGGCAATCGGCGAAAGAATGGCAATCAGGCCCAACGGAACCAGTTCAGACTGCGCCGCTTTGGTGGAAATAGTCACCGCGTTGGCATAATCCGGCGTCCGTTCGCCGCTCATAATTTCGGGGATACGCAACTGCCGCCGTACTTCGGCCATGATGTAGCCGGCCGCCCGATTCACTGCTTTGATCAACAGCCCGCCAAACAACAACGGCAGCGCGCCGCCCAGCAACAGGCCCACAAACACCGTCGGATCAGCCAGATTGATGACCCGCTCAAACGTTTCCATACGCTCGACCGGAATAACCCGCTCAATGTCGGTGAAGAACGCGCCAAACAGAGAAACGGCCGCAATCACCGCCGAGCCAATCGCAATGCCTTTGGTGATCGCTTTGGTCGTGTTACCGGCCGCATCCAGGTCGGCCAGGATCTGCCGCGATTCTGGCGTGAAATCTTCATGAGACAACTCAGCGATGCCGTTGGCATTGTCGGAAATGGGGCCAAACGTATCCATGCTGACGTTATTGCCCGTATGCGAGAGCATCCCCACGCCGATCAGAGAAACACCAAACAAGATATAAATGAAAGGATCGCCGTTGGCTACGCCTTCCCCTTGCATACTGATGAGGAATAACGCTGCCACCATCGTCCACATGGCAAAAAACAAGCCGCTGACCGTATCCTTTTTCATGAACCCGCGCACAATAAAGCCCACAGCGATGATGGCGCCAATGATTAAAGCGGGTATGTATAATGACGTGGGGAAAACAACCGTATAGACCAGAATCGAAGCGGAAATGCTGGCCACAATGACCAACACCGACCAGACACTGGACAAGTACCCCAACGAAAGCCCTTCCAAAATGACCAACGCCGGTCCGAAAGCGGTCGCTTTAGCAATGTTTTGCACACGTGGGCTGTGGGCGCTGGTCGCCAGGGAAGTTAACGGATTAAAGACCACCGCCAGGGCCACGCCAACAGACACCAAAGCGCCTAAAGACAAATGAGAAATCATGCTGCCACTGGGGTCTTGGGCGCTGGCATAAAAGACGGAGAGCAGGAAGGTGGCGATGATGGTGATGCCGCTGGAAAGCTCATAGCTTTTGTACATCGCTTCTTCGGCGTCTTCCACATTCCAAATGGAGACGGCGTACGTGCCCACAATTGAGCTGACGACGCCGATGCCGCGCACCAACAGCGGCAAAACAATCCAGAACAACTGCCCGGTCAGGGCGGTTAAGGCCAAACCCAGGATAAGACTGGAAACAATGGTAACTTCGTAAGACTCGAAGATGTCGGCGGCCATACCGGCGCAGTCACCGACGTTGTCGCCTACCAAGTCGGCGATAACGGCCGCATTGCGCGGGTCATCTTCTTCCATGCCGGCTTCGACTTTACCTACCAGGTCTGCGCCCACGTCGGCCGCTTTGGTGTAGATGCCGCCACCCACGCGCATAAACAGCGCCAGCAGCGTGCCGCCAAAACCAAAGCCCAGCAGTACGTCCGGCGCAGCCTTGCCAAACATGATAAAAATAAACGTGCCGCCCAACAAACCCAGGCCATCCGTCAGCATCCCGGTGATGGTTCCGGAACGATAGGCGATGGTCAGCGCTTTCTTGAAGCTGACTTTTGAAGCAGCCGCCACGCGCACGTTGCCCTGCACGGCCATGTTCATGCCAATAAAACCAACGGCCGCTGAGAACGTCGCGCCCATCACAAAAGCGATGGCCCGCCCGCTGGCAATCCACCACGTCGCCGATGAACACGTCACCGTCGCGCTGACCCGTTCTGGGTTAAAAGCGGCGTAGCCATTGGCGGTGGCGACTTCTTTGGCTGTTTGATTTTCTAATAGGGGTAAAATTTGGGCTTCGGTGAGGCTGGTATTGGCGGCAATGTCTTGGGCGAAGGCTGCTTCTACGGCGCTGCCACAGAACAGCTCATTGGCTTCTCCAGTGGGCTTCACCAGAGCCACACTCAAGAACATCGCCACAGTTAAAAGGGCTATCAGGATGACGATGGTGCGTAGTTGAGTGCGCAAGTACGCATTGGCGCCATCACGGATAAATCCCCAGATACGCTGCATGGCCTCTGTGCCTTTGTCGGCGGCAAATGTTTGCCGGGCAAGCCAATAGGCGTATCCTAACGCAATAAAGGCCGTTGCCAGAACCACGTAAATCATGGTCTGTTCAAACGGCGAGATCCCGTGCATCGCAGACATATATAACCTCCTTGGGAAGAGCTGCGACAATTGTCGCAGTCTCACTTGCCCCCACATATATGTTTTAGCATGAGTGGAGGTATTGTAAATCGCCAAATCGCGGGCATTGTCTCATATTCGTGGATGATTGGGAAGGATAAATGTCATATGTATAGTTGCAGTCTGTCACCAATCTACCAGGTCTATTTTGACCGTATTTTTTGCCGTTAAATCAGGATAGTTTCCACTAAAAACCGGGCGAATGGCTCTTGGCGGCCGGATTTTGCCAGGGTTGCGACTTTGGCATGGATACAGGACAATGGGTCAGAAGTGAGGAGATGGGCCATGGGGTGGCAACGGCCGTTTCCGCCTCGTTTCGCACCCTCATTCCTTTTGGCTATAATTCACATGAATCATCATATTGGGAGGATTCGCATCTGAATCAACAATACTTGTCCGGCCTGGTCACCAAAGCGATCAGCGGTTTCTTTACAGTACAGACGGAACGTGGACCCATTGTGGCCCAACTGCCGGGCCGCCTCAAGCAAGAATGGCAAAATACGTCTATTGTTGCCGTTGGCGACCACGTCACAATCACTTTGAACAAAGACGGAACCGGCACGATTGATTCGGTGGCCGAACGACATTCGGTCCTTTCGCGCACCCGGCCTTCGGCGGAAGCGCGCCGCTTGGTTGCCGACCAGGAGCAAGTGCTGGTAGCCAATCCAGACCAACTGGTGTTGGTGTTTGCCACGCAGAATCCGGTTACAAATTTGCGTAAGCTGGATCGTTTTTTGGTGGTGGCGGAGGTGAATGAATTAACGGCCGTCATCTGCGTCAACAAAATAGACCTGGTTGGGTTGGCAGAAGCGCGCCGTCAGTTCCACATTTACAGCGACATCGGCTATCAGGTCATTTACACCAGCGCCGTGACCGGCGAAGGCATCGAGGAATTACGCGCCTGTCTGCACGACAAAATTTCCGTGCTGACCGGCTCTTCCGGCGTAGGCAAATCGAGCCTGCTCAACACTGTCGAGCCAGGGCTGGGGCTGAAAGTCCGCGAAGTGAGCCAGACAACCGGCAAAGGGATGCACACCACCCGTTATGCGGAATTGTTCCCGCTGGTGGCGGGCGGCTATGTGGCCGACACGCCCGGCATTCGCGGCCTGGCCTTGTTTGATCTGGAACCGTGGGAGATAGACGCCTATTTTCGGGAGATGGCCCCACTGGTGGAAACCTGCCAGTTCAGCGATTGCAGCCATCGCCACGAGCCAAACTGCGCGGTGCGGGCGGCAGTAGAAGACGGCCGTATCGCCCCTGAACGGTACGAAAGTTACTTGCGCCTGCGCGAAGAACATGAGATGCTAGACAGGTCGGCATATGAATAACGACTTGTGGGCGAGTTAGTTTGAGCATGAGCAAGAGGCTGTTGATTTTACGGATGGGGTGGGTCGTGTTGCTGATTGGGCTGCTGGCTGCCTGCGGCGCGGAACCCGACGTCCCGCCGACGGCCGTTGGCCGCAATGGTCTCCCCGTCGCGCCGGAATTCCTCGATTTTTACAATGAAAACGGCGAGCGGCGTCTGCTGGGCGACCCGATTTCCGAACCGTTTGTCGCTGAGGAAAACGGCCGTACCCTGCAATATTTCCAAAACGTCCGCCTGGAATACGACGCCGCTGCCGGTCAGGTAGTCATCACGCCGCTGGGCGAATGGGCGCTGGCGGGGCTGCGTGAACAGGTTCTTGCGCCCATGCCCACGGACAGTCCGGCGCGCGCCTTCGCCGACACCCAGTACACAGTCCAGGATGAATTTCTTACCTTTTACAACGAACACAACGGGGAAACGCTGCTCGGCCCGCCCATTTCGCCCCAGTTGAACGTAGACGACTTGCGTGTGCAATATTTTGCCAACGGCCGTCTCGAATGGCGTCCCGAATCCCCCACCGACCTGCGCGTGCAGCTAAGTCCCTTAGGCCAGGCCCACTTCGACAATGAAATGCGCTTCACTTACCAGGAAAACCGCGACGCCCGTCCCGTATCTTCCGCCGGCGTCAGCGCCGTCAATGTAGACGCCTACGTCCAGGCTCCCATTCTCTATAACGGTGAAGACCAGGTTTTATACGTCACCACACAAACGCCGGGCGGCGACCCGGTGACGGGGTTAATGGTGGACCTGACCCTATCCTATGGCGACGTGACGGAAACGATGGCTTTGGGTCTGACGAATGACAACGGCCAGATTACTTTCCCGCTCACCATCAGCGTGCCACCAGGCGAACAAGTCATTCTCCACCTGCAAGCCAGAGGCAGCGACGGCCGTATCCTCGGCGAAACGGTTCTGACGTATAAGACCTGGTGGTAATCGTTTTTGGGGGAACGGCCGTTACAACACGGCCGTCATGTACAATCCATCCACTGCAAACCCATGCCGCGCATAATATTCCCGCGTGCCGATGGCGCTGATGACGGCGATACGGCCGTAACCCGCTGCCCGCGCCACCTCTTTCGCCTGCTCCACCAGCAGCGTGCCCAGCCCTATGTGCTGCGCCTCCCCCTGGCTTTCGTCACCGATGGGCAGAGCGGGACCATACACATGCACCTCGCGGATCATGGCGTGGTTTGCCAACTCCGGCAGCGGATGGGGCGCGTCTCGCTGGGGCAAAGACAGCCGCAGAAAACCGGCAATGTGGTCTTCGCCGCTGACGTAGCTAAGAAAATGCTCCGTCGTCGCGTCCGTCTCATACGTTTCCATCGTCAAGCGCAAATCGTCAATCGCCAATCTTTCCCGCTTCACCTCGCGGCAGCGGATGCACTGGCAGCGCAGCCCGCGCTGCTTGATTTTTTCCTGGGCAAGCTGGCGCAAATTGGCCTTTTTGAAGCCTTCCACGACGTTGTTGGTCGGAATGTCGCGGATGATGCGCGTCAGGCGGGCATAGCGGGGCGTTTGCAGCTTGCACTGCACAAGCACGTCTACCACTTCTTCCTCGGTGTAGGGCTGGTATTCGCCGCGCTGCCAGTATTCGTACAATTCGGCGTTTTGCAGCAGCATGGTGGGGTAGATTTTCAGTTCGTCGGGATGGAGGGCGGGGTCGGACCAGAGACGGCCGTAATCCACCACGTCACTCGCCGGCGTTGCGCCGAGCAAATTGGGCATCCAATGGCCGTGAATCTTAAAACCGGCCAATCGCAGCAGGCGAAAGGCGTCGCGGGTGGCCTGGGTATCGTGGCCGCGATGGTTCAGCGCCAGCACGCGCTCGTCCATGCTCTGAATGCCCACCTGCACTTTGGTGACGCCCAGCGTGCGCAGCCAGCGCAGTTCTTCGACGGTGATATGGTCCTGGCGCGTTTCCACCACCAGCCCGACGTTACGGCGTACGGCCGTGGCGTTGATGGCCTGCGCTTCGGCCAAAGTGGCCGCTTCTACGCCATTCATGCCGTCAAAACAGCGCTTGATAAACCATTCCTGATAATCGCGCCGGTAGCTGGACCAGGTGCCGCCCAAAATCAGCAGCTCAATTTTGTCGGCGGGATGACCGATCTGCTCCAGGGCACGAATGCGTCCGGCGGTCTGGTCGTAGGGGTCGAATTTGTAGCGTTCGGCGCGGCGCGCGCCCGGTTCGTCGTGCAGGTAGCTTTTGGGCATCCGCACGTCGGTCGGGCAAAAGACGCATTGGCCGGGGCAGGGATACGGCTTGGTCAACACGGTGACGACGGTGACGCCGGACTGGCTGCGGACCGGCTTGGTTTGCAGCGCCACGCGCACGTCGGGGTCGAATTGCAGATAGCCTTGTTCGCACAACTCCTGGTAGGCTTGCAAAACCTGGCTTTTAGACAGCCAGGGCAAACCCTGGTGGATGAATTTGAGCATGGTTTGGGAGTAGGACTTGGGGGTAGACGGCCGTTTGCCTACCAATTCGGCAATGAACGCGGCCAGGAGGGCTTCACGGCCGTTTACGTCCACGGCTTCGCGCCTCGCCTGCCATTCGGCGTCGTATTCGTCTATTTCCACGATGGGAATGTAGTCGAAGGGTTTGTGTTTGGACATCAAAATTAATCTAAAGGAAGCTTAAAAACTGATCCACACTCAGATCTGCCTGCCGGATGATGGCCCGCAGCGTTCCGCGATCAAGCTGTTTATGGTTGGGCACCACAATTTGAGCAAATGGTTCATCGCGCCGCAGAATAATGTGGCTGCCTTGCTGCCTTTTAAAGTAAAAGCCCGCTTTCTCAAGGGCTTTTACGCAATCTGCTCCTGAAGTCTGGGGTAATTGGCCCATTCATC
>CALFEW010000470.1 GCA_937958365.1 uncultured Chloroflexota bacterium
CCCGTGAGGGCCTGACCCGCGCCGACGATACGCTGCCGGACAAATTGTTCAAGCAGGCGCTGCGGAACGGCCGTTCCGATGGTCTGATCCTGGATGCGGCGGAGCTGGAAGCGGCGCTAGAGATGTATTACAAACTGGCCGGTTGGGACACAACCAGCGGTATGCCAACCCGCAAAACGCTGACAGAAGTTGGCCTGTCCTGGGTGGCCGATGACCTGGGCTTATCTGCCGAGTCCTGAAAAACCGTGTACAATAACCGGTGAAATCTTTAGCCACACAACTCACGCTTCGGGCAGAAGGCCATCTGTCCGAATACAAAATTTGACGGGAACAGACAAATGATTGAATACCCTACTCTGCCCGATGGGGCTGTCAATGCTATCCTTCATGCTTATCATGGGGATCCGTTTGCCGTATTGGGACCGCATGGCTATCAGAAGGGGCTGATTGTGCGCGCTTTTTTGCCCTATGCAACGGCCGTGTCCCTGCTGCCAGCCGATAGAACCGCCGCTCTGCCCATGAACAAATCCCACGAAGGTGGCTTTTTTGAAGTGTATGTGCCCGATAAAAGCCTGCCGTTTGATTATCAATATCAGGTAATTAATCTCAGCGGTGAAACCCTGGTGCAGGAGGACCCCTACAATTTCCCGCCGGTGCTGTCTGATTTTGACGAACATCTGATGGCCGAAGGTACCCACATGCAGATTTACGCCAAATTGGGGGCGCACCTCACCACCATCAACGGCCGTTCCGGTGTTTATTTTGCCGTGTGGGCGCCGGACGCCGTGCGCGTCAGTGTGGTAGGCGAGTTTAATACCTGGGACGGCCGTCGCCATCCTATGCGCTTCCACCACGACACAGGCATCTGGGAACTCTTCATGCCCGGTTTGGGCGAGGGCGCCCTCTACAGATACGAAATCAAAACCCGTTACCAGGACTACACCGTCACCAAGGCCGACCCGGTTGGCTTCTTTTCAGAACTACGCCCTAAAAATGCCTCCATCGTCTGGAACATAGACAAATATCAGTGGCAAGACGCCCAATGGCTGGCCGAACGGCCGCAGCGCAATGCGATCAATGCCCCCATCAACATCTACGAAGTGCATTTAGGCTCCTGGAAACGCAAAAACAACTGGGAATGGCTCACTTATCAAGACCTGGCCGCAGAACTGATTCCCTACGTCCAAAAAATGGGTTATACCCACATTGAACTGCTGCCGGTGGCCGAACATCCCTTTGATGGCTCCTGGGGCTACCAGGTAACCGGTTATTTTGCGCCTACCAGCCGCTTCGGCACGCCCGATGATTTCCAGGCATTCGTAGACGCCTGCCATCAAGCAGGTATCGGCGTGATTTTGGATTGGGTTCCGGCGCACTTCCCCAAAGACGAACATGGCCTGAATTTCTTCGATGGCACGCATCTATATGAACACGCCGACCCACGTCAGGGGACGCACCCCGATTGGGGCACGCTGATCTTCAATTACGGCCGTACCGAAGTCCGCCAATTCCTCATCAGCAACGCCCTCTTCTGGCTGGACAAATACCACATAGACGGTATGCGCGTGGATGCTGTGGCTTCCATGCTCTACCTGGATTTCTCCCGCCAGCCTGGGCAATGGGTTCCCAACCGCTATGGGGGCCGTGAAAATCTGGAAGCCATCGAATTCATCCGCATGTTCAACCAGCGCCTCCATGAATCTTACCCCGACGTATTGACCATCGCCGAAGAATCCACCGCCTGGCCGGGCGTCACCCGCTCCGTAGCCGATGGCGGCCTGGGTTTTGACCTGAAATGGAACATGGGCTGGATGCACGATACGCTGGAAT
>CALFEW010000471.1 GCA_937958365.1 uncultured Chloroflexota bacterium
ATTGTGCTGATATTGATCGTGATGTCGTGCCCCTGGCGATGTTGCACAATAAGGTTAAAGTGTTGAATGGCTTTGCCCTGATCAATCCAGGTAATGATAGGGCAAGTTACAGAGCAAAAAGGCTGGCCTTCAGTGGTACGGCCGTTTAACAATTCCCAGCAATATTGCCCGATTGCCTCTTCAGCCGTATAACCCAGCTGCTCTTCAGCAGCGGCATTCCAAAATGTGATTCGCCGAGTCTCATCTACGGCCAGCGCGCTGTCCCCGGTATTGGCAAAGAGATGTAGATAGTTTGGCAATGTATCCACTTTGTTGCCCTCAATCACTGAAAACTATCTATAAACTGTAGCGATAGTGCATTAAGAATCCTCTTACGTCCGCGTCCTCAGTGGCGACTCGCGCAGATTGTAGTCTCGCTATGCTCTCGTTGAACTAAGCGCTTCGCGCAGTAGGAATCATCCCCTTTCTAACCCCCTTTTTTTGAGACAACATCATCGTTTATAGTGCCTATAAATCCATTTCCTATAGGAGGTATAGGCATGACCCCATTACGTCAGCGCATGTTGGAAGACATGCAACTACGCGGCCTCGCGCCCAAGACCCAGGAGGCTTACGTCACTGCGGTGCGCCAGTTGGCCGAGTATTACGACAAGTCCCCTGAATTGATTTCCGAGCAAGAGCTGCGGGACTACTTCTTGTTTCTCAAAAACGAGAAGAAGGTCGCCCGCAGCACCTGCACCCAGGCGCTCTGTGGCATTAAGTTCTTCTATGAACAGACGCTGCAGCGGGAGTGGCAAACGTTCGACCTGGTCCGACCGGGCAAGGAGCATAAGCTGCCTGTTGTCCTGGCGGTCAATGAAGTTCATCGCATCCTCGGTCAACTGCGACACCCCGGCTACCGGGCCTGCCTGAGCGTTATTTATGGCTGTGGCTTACGCCTGCAAGAAGGGACTGGCCTGCAAGTCCGCGATGTGGATAGTGCGCGCATGAGCTTGCACGTCCGCCATGCCAAAGGCAACCGTGACCGCTACGTTCCTTTGCCGGACAAGGTCCTCCCTCTCCTGCGCGCCTACTGGTTCACCCATCGTCATCCCACCTGGCTCTTCCCGGCTCAAACCGCTACCGCCGCCCAGGAGACGCTCTCCCCCAGCGGCGTGCAGCGGGCCTTCAAGGCCGCCTTGCAAGAGAGTGGCGTCAACAAGGCCGCCTCCGTCCACACGCTGCGCCACAGTTGGGCCACCCATCTGCTGGAAGCCGGCGTCAACCTGCGTCTGATTCAGCTCTGGTTGGGCCATTCCTCGCTCAAGACGACAGCCATCTACACCCACTTAACCCGCCCCGCTGAAACCCACGCGGCTATCGCCATCAACCGGGTGATGGCCGACTTACCTGGGTTGCCGAGTGATGCGCCATGGTAACGCTGGCCGACATCTGCCACCAGTTTGGCCCAGCCTATGAGGCCGCCTTCGGCGACCAACTTCTGCCCAGTCATCGCCAGGCGCTGCGCGCCATTGTCCAGTGCCGGACAGCCGCGATGGGCGGTCACGTCTACCAGTGCGACGCCTGTGAGCAGAGCCACTACAGCTATCATTCTTGCCGCAATCGCCACTGCCCGCAGTGCCAGGGCGACAAGGCGGCCGATTGGTTGGCCCGGCAGGAGGCGATGCTGCTGCCCACGCCCTACTTCATGCTGACCTTCACCCTCCCGGCCGAGCTACGGCCACTGACCCGCAGCCATCAGCACCTGTTCTACAATCTTCTCTTTCGCGCTTCGGCCGAGGCCACGCAGCAGTTGGCGGGCAATCCTCGCTTTCTGGGCGGTGATATTGGCCTGGTGGGCGTACTGCATACCTGGAGCCGTGAGCTGGTCTACCATCCCCACGTCCACTATCTTGTCCCGGCCGGCGCCTGGGATGGACAGGTTTGGCGACGCCCGCGCTGCCAACGTTTTCTGCTGCCGGTCAAGGCGCTCTCGCCCGTGTTTCGTGCCAAAGTCCGTGACGCTTTGCGCCAGACTGACCTTTGGGAACAAATCCCGTCTGACGTCTGGCGTAAACCCTGGGTCGTCCACTGCCAGCGGGTCGGCAGTGGACGACGGGCATTGAGCTATCTGGCCCCTTATATCTTTCGCGTCGCCATCACCAACCGCCGCATTGTCGCGCTGAACGATGACCAGGACGGCGGTCTGCCCACTGTCACGTTTCGTTACCGGCCGTCCGGCTCCCGCTCCTGGCGCCTCTGCAC
>CALFEW010000472.1 GCA_937958365.1 uncultured Chloroflexota bacterium
GTACCACCTGCACCCGCCAACGGCCGTAGCCCGTATCCCCGCCGCCCTGCCCGCCCAAATCGCTTACGAAGACACAGGCCCTTTGCGCCCGCGCCATCTGCGGGCTGCGCCGGTGGCCGAGGGTGGCAATGCGATTGACGGCCGTGTCCCCCTCATGGGCAACCACGACGTCGTCCTCTACGTCGGCCGGCCCAGCGAAGCCATGCCCTACTGGTACAAATTCGCCCACGGCGACGACGTGATCTTCATCCACGAAGGAACCGGACTGCTGGAAAGCCAGTTCGGCGGCCTGCGCTACCGGCCCGGCGATTATCTGGTCATTCCCACCGGCGTCATGTGGCGGCTCATCCCCGACGCAGATGTAGCCCAGCGCATGTTGTTCATCGAGTCCTACGGCCACGTCACCCCGCCCAAACGCTACCTCAACAACTACGGCCAATTCCTGGAAAACTCGCCCTACTGCGAACGCGACATCCGCACGCCAGAGACGCTTATCACCCACGACGAACAGGGCGAATTTGAGGTGCGCGTCAAGGCGCGGGGCAGCATCAACCGCTTCATCTACAACCACCACCCGCTGGACGTAGTGGGTTGGGACGGCCACCTGTGGCCCTTCGCCTTCAACATCGAAGACTTCGAGCCGATTACCGGCCGCGTCCACCAGCCGCCGCCCGTCCACCAGACATTCGACGGCCCTGGCTTTGTGGTCTGTTCCTTTGTGCCGCGTTTGTTCGATTACCATCCGCTGGCGATTCCCGCGCCCTACAACCACTCCAACGTGGATTCCGACGAGGTGTTGTATTACGTCGAAGGCGACTTTATGTCACGTAAAGGCATCGAACGCGCCTCGCTGACCATTCACCCCAACGGCATCCCGCATGGGCCGCACCCCGGCACGTATGAAGGCTCCATCGGCAAAGAGCGCACGGAGGAACTGGCGGTGATGGTGGACACGTTCCAGCCGCTGCGCCTGACCACGGCCGCCTGCGCGTTGGAAGACGAGGGCTACGCTTATAGCTGGCTGCCTGGCAAGCATGGTTGAAAAGTAAGGGTGGCGGGCAGCCAGTGGCGGGTAGGGACCGGCTGCCCGCTGCTCGCCACCCTGCAAATGCCATTTTTGCATTGAAGAGCGTCTTCAGGTTTGGTATGCTTATGGCAAACAACAAAGTAACATCTTATGAAGAATATACTTAGCCTGATTGTAACTGTCTTGTTTTTTGTCCTGTTGGGCGTGATTCTCATTGCCGTGGTCATTGCCTGGGCGCTTGGTTTGGGCTGGCTGCTCAGTCTGATCGTGCCGTTTAGCTGGTTCGAGGCGGCCCTGCTGTCGTTGATTGCTTCGATTGTGGTGGGGTACATGGCCCTGCGTATTCTGCTCTCGACGCCCCCCTTCCCAGCCGCCAACGACTATGCGCCGTCTAGCACTTACATGATAGACGAAACCATCCCGCTGGAACGATTTGCCGCCAACGAAGCAGAAATCAGCGACGAAATATGGTTCCGCTTTGAGATGTCTAACCACATTTACGGAAACCTGCTGGACATGGACCGCGAACTGCCGATGGGCGCAGCGCAGCAAAAAGAGTTAGCCATCCGCCTGACCGATATCGCCATCGCAGTATTGAAAGGGCGTAAACCCAGTCGGCGCAATCGGCAGGTGCGCATAACGGTGGCGCAAATGCAGAAAGAACTGAACGCAATAGGGCAGCAGCCGTATGACACAGACATCCTGGAAACGGCCGTTGCCACCGTGAACACCCGCTTATCCTCCGATGAAGACATGGCCGACGTGGTGCTAAACGACACCTGGGACTCACTGGACTAGTCCCGATGCTTATTGACCCCGCCAATCTCAGCAATCAAGAGCGATACAAACTGGTAATCGGCTCGATTGTGCCGCGCCCCATTGCCTGGGTCAGCACCATAGACGCCGCGGGCAATTTGAATTTAGCGCCGTTCAGCTATTTTACGGCCGTATCCACCAACCCCATGATCCTGCTCTTCTGCCCCGGTTGGTCGTCTGTGCGTGGCAAGATGA
>CALFEW010000473.1 GCA_937958365.1 uncultured Chloroflexota bacterium
GGGTTGTTGGCGGCATTGGGGGAGGCGGACGGACGGCCGTTATTCTTCCTGATAGACGAAATTTTCCGGGGGACAAACAATCGGGAGCGGTTGATTGGCAGCCGCTCGTTTGTGCGGGCGCTGGTAGGCGGGCGCGGCGTGGGCCTGATTGCCACCCACGACCTGGAACTGGTGAAACTGGCGGATGAGAACACGGCCGTGCGCAACTTCCATTTCCGCGACGACGTGGTAGACGGGCAAATGGTGTTCGATTACGCTTTACGCCCCGGTCCATGCCCCACTACCAACGCCCTGAAAATTATGCGCCTGGCCGGTTTGCCGGTGTCTGAATGAGGGTTCCGTAATTCGTAATCCGTAATCCGTATTCCGTAACCCGTACACGGAATACGGAACACGGAATACGGATTACGGGAAACGCCCGGTCTGGAGAAACACAATGGCTTTTCACGGTGGTGGTTGGTTTGCTTATATTCGGCACGACGAAGCGCAGGATCGCCCGACGATTACGCGGGAACTGCTCTGGCGGGTGTGGGGGTTTGCACGGCCGTATCGCGGCCAGGTCATCTTGCTCCTCGTCACCATTCTATTGATTACCGGGTTGTCCCTGCTTTCCCCTTTGCTTATTCGCACCCTCATAGATTCAGCCATACCCGACAAAAACTATACCTTGCTCAATCTGGTCGCCTTGGGCATGGTCCTGATCCCCTTGCTCAACGGCGTGATTGGCGTGTGGCAGCGCAACCTCAATTCACAAATCGGCGAAGGCGTGATTTTTGACCTGCGCTGCACCATGTATACCCACATGCAGCGCATGTCGCTGCGTTTCTTCACCCAATCGCGCACCGGCGAGTTGATGTCACGGCTGAACAACGACGTGGTGGGCGCGCAGCAAGCCATCAGCAATACCACGGTGACCATCATTTCCAACATCGTCTCGCTGGTGGCAACGTTGGGCATTATGCTGGCCCTGGAATGGCGGCTCACGCTGCTGGCGCTGGCGATTTTGCCGCTGTTTGTGCTGCCGGCGCGGCGCATCGGGCGCATTTTGCGTGATTTGCGCCGCAAATCCATGGAACACAACGCCGAGATGAACGCCACGATGAACGAGACGCTCAACGTCAGCGGCGCGCTTCTGGTGAAATTATTCGGCCGCGAGGAGCGCGAAATCGGCCGTTTTAGCCATGACGCCGCCGAAGTGCGCGACATCGGCATCCGGTCGGCGGTGATTGGGCGCTGGTTTTTCATGCTGCTCAGCGTGGTGAGCGCGGTGGGCGTAGCGGCCGTGTATTGGGTGGGCGGGCTGTTGGTGCTGCAAGGCGCGTTCACCATTGGCACGATTGTGGCTTTTGGCGCATATCTGAACCAGCTTTACGGCCCGCTGATGGCCCTGACGAATGCGCCGGTAGAATTCGCCCAGAGCATGGTGAGCTTTGAGCGGGTGTTTGAGGCGTTGGACATCCCGGTGGAGATTCAGGAAAAGTCGGAAGCCGTCGCGTTGGCGCAGGTGGACGGCCGTTTGCAATTCCAAGACGTGTCATTTACTTACGTGGACAGCGAGAGCGGGCAGGCCGGTTTGCAGGAAGTGGCCCGCTTCGATTGGAGTGGCGGCGACGTTCATCTGAAACGGGGCAAACAGCGGGATAACGGCGAAGGCGGCGGGGAAACGGCCGTGCCCGTCCCCAATCGTTGGGCTTTGCAGGGCATCAACTTCAGCATCGCGCCAGGGCAGTTGGCCGCCCTGGTTGGCCCCAGCGGCGCAGGCAAAACCACCATTACCTACCTGATTCCGCGACTGTATGATCCGACAAACGGCCGTATCCTCCTGGACGATCACGACATCAAAGACCTGACCCTGCACACGCTGGCCGGCAATATTGGCATGGTGACGCAAGAGACCTACCTTTTTTACGACACCATCCGCGCCAACTTGCTCTACGCCAGACCCGAAGCCAGCGAAGCGCAAATGATCGCCGCTGCCCAGGCCGCCAACATCCACGATTTCATCATAGATCTGCCGGACGGTTACGACACGGTGGTCGGTGAACGTGGCTACCGGCTGAGCGGCGGCGAGCGTCAACGCATCGCCATCGCCCGCGTCATCCTCAAAGACCCGCGCATTCTGGTGCTGGACGAAGCCACGTCGCACCTGGATTCATTGTCCGAGGCGCTGATTCAAGAAGCGTTGCAGCGGGTGATGAAAGGACGCACCAGCCTGGTGATCGCCCATCGGTTGTCTACCATCCTGGCGGCGGATGTGATTTTGGTGATAGAAAAAGGGCAGTTGGTGGAGCAGGGCACGCACGAATCGCTGCTGACCGAGGGCGGCTTATACGCCAGTTTGTACGAAACGCAGTTTAAGCCCAAGAGCGGCGAGGAATTGATTTCCGCCGAAGCGTAAGGCGTCAAACGTCATGCGTCAGCAAGCGACAAACGCACGACGTTTGACAGGCAATCTTATTTTTCTTTAGATTGCTGTTCTTCTTTCTTGCGCTGCATACTGGGCACTATCCCGGCAACTGCTACCAGAATAATAAAAATGCCCATCACGACTAAACCTAACGGATCCATATCTACCTCCTTGCCACGTTGATCTTCATCTTATCGGAAAACAGAAATTGATACACGGATGACACGGATTGACACCGATTTTCTAGTAGTCCAACAAATAAGTTTTGTCGGTTGTGTTGTAGCCGCGATTTCTTATCGCGCCTGACGGAGCGGGGTAAGGATACCCCGGCTACATCCGTCAAAAGAACGTTGTCAGACTACTTGTGATTTATCCGTGAAAACCCGTCTAATCCGTTCAATCCGTGTGCCTATTTTAAGTTCTCCGACAACCTGCTAGTTGGTCCTATTTTAGCCATATCCGGCGCGGGTCACAAGAGAAGAAAATCGCGGTCAGCTTTTTTAAGCCCCTGAACGACCAGCGCGTAGGAGTCGTCTATCATGCGCCGCAGTTCGGTGTCGGGCAATGTGCCATCTAACGTGACCGTGTTCCAGTGGCGCTTGTTGAGATGATAACCGGGCTTCACGGCCGTAAACGTGTCGCGTAAAAACAGCGCTTCCATAGGATCGCACTTCAACGATATGTGGAGGGGGTTGCCCTGCCAGGCAACCAGAGCAAACATTTTACCGGAAACTTTGAAAACCAGCGCTTCAGGACCAAAGGGCATTTCTTCGGTTGTGCCCTTCTTTTGCAGCAGATATTCGCGTAGCGAGTTCAAGTCCATCTAATTGCCCATCCTTCTTAGAGGCTGGAGATTAACATACCTTTGGCTTCTGGCAACATGCGGTACTGCGCCTCAGCGCGTCCTTAAGGTTCCCATAAGGTGCTTAGAAGTTGCTTTTAAAGGCAAACGGCCGTTTCTCCGCTAATCTTTCATATGTGTATGGGCGTCGTCTGCGGCAAGCAGAGGATCCCCATCAGGGAAGAGAGAAGAGGATATGGCGAATGTTCAGCCCGTCGGCAGCCTCCTGACAATTTCAAGCCGGCGGCTGAACGTTTGCCGCAATGTTACCCATCATGCGTCACCTGTGGCGCATGGCGTTTGATTCTTTCCGCCAAAACCAACCACTCGATCAACCAGGAGATCACTTATGGACTTATCAACCGTGCGTCAACTCAACCAGCGCGTCGAAATCGAAGCGCGCTTTCTGCAAGATTTGCTCAGCGAAATCAACAAAGTCATGGTGGGCCAGGAAGCGCTGGTACAGCGCGTACTCATTGCGCTGCTGGCCGACGGCCACGTTTTATTAGAAGGCGTGCCGGGTCTGGCCAAAACCTTGCTGGTCAAAACGGCCGCGCAAGCCATCCAATCCGACTTTTCCCGCATCCAGTTCACCCCCGATCTGCTGCCCGCCGACCTGGTCGGCACGCAAATCTACAATCCTAAAACCGGCGAATTCAGCGTCCATCAGGGGCCATTGTTCGCCAACCTCATCCTGGCCGACGAAATTAACCGCGCCCCGGCCAAAGTGCAAAGCGCCTTGCTGGAAGCGATGCAGGAACGTCAGATCACCATCGGCGATACGACCTATAAAATGGATGACTTGTTCCTGGTGCTGGCGACCCAGAACCCCATCGAACAAGAGGGCACATATCCGCTGCCGGAAGCGCAGGTGGACCGCTTTATGCTGAAAGTGCGCGTAGATTACCCCACCCGCGCCGAAGAGCGGCTGATTATCGAGCGCATGACCGGCGCGCCCCTGCCGCCCGTCCGGCCCGTCATTGCCCCGGCGGACATTTTGCGCGCCCGTGAAACGGTTCGCCAGGTGTACGTGGACGACAAAATTAAGGAATACGTGCTGGACCTGGTGCTGACGACGCGCAATCCCGGCTCCAACGGCCTGAGCGACTTGAATACGCTCATTGAGTTTGGCGCCTCGCCGCGCGCCTCCATCAGCCTGATTGCTGCCGCCCGCGCCCATGCGTTTTTGAACGGCCGTGGTTTTGTCACCCCTGAAGACATCAAGCAAATGGCCCCAGACGTGCTGCGTCACCGCATCATCACCAGCTACGAAGCCGAAGCGGAAAACATCACCAGCGACCATATTGTGCAGCGGATTCTGAATTACACGAATGTGCCGTAGTGGTGATTTCGGATTTTGGATTTCGGATTTCGGATTAAGACAAACGGAGGCTTCATGCTTACATCCGAACTCATGGGCAAAATTCGCCGCATTGAAATTCGCACGCGGCGGCTGGTGAATGACAGTTTTGCCGGCGATTATCATTCGGTGTTTAAGGGGCGGGGGATGGCGTTCGACGAGGTACGGCCGTATGCCCCCGGCGACGAAATCCGCACCATTGATTGGAACGTCACGGCGCGCACCGGCGAGCCTTACGTTAAAAAATATACTGAAGAGCGGGAATTGACGGTGATGCTGCTGGTGGATATGAGCGGCTCCGGTGATTTTGGTTCGGTGAACCGGTTTAAGCGGGAGTTGGCGGCGGAGTTAACGGCCGTTCTCGCCTTCGCCGCCACCACCAACAACGACAAAATCGGCCTGCTCATCTTTACCGACCAGGTAGAACTGTTTATCCCGCCGCGCAAAGGCCGCCGCCACGTCTTGCGCCTGGTCCGCGAACTGCTGGCCTTCCGGCCGCAAAATCGCGGCACAGATATCAAGCTGGCCCTGGATGCCATGAATCAACTGCTCAAACGGCGCAGCATCGTTTTCCTGATCTCCGACTTTCTGGACGACCCGGCGTGTTACCGGCAGGCGCTGGCAATGACCAATCGCCGCCACGACGTGATCGCCGTGGACCTGAGCGACCCGCTGGAGAGCAGCATCGCCAACGTCGGTCTGCTGGCGCTGGAAGACGCCGAAAGCGGCCAACTGATCTGGGTAGATACCGGCGACAAAGGCTGGCAGACCGCTTTCCAAAAACGAGTACAGCGGCTAGAAAGTGAAAAACGTCAAACCTTCGTTCGCGCCAGTGTGGACTGTATCCCCATCGGCACAGACCAGGACTACATCAATCCGCTGACCGGCTTTTTCCAACAGCGGGCGAAACGTATCCGACATTAACCCGCCCCATTTTCTTTAGATTGGACCAATCTTGGAGATTGGTCCAATCTGCGTCACCAGAACGCCAGTTTTCTTAAGCTTCTCTTGAGGTTGCCACTAGCTGCCTTTAAAGCCCCCCTGCCTTTTTCCTGATACCCTGTTCTTGTAGCACTTATTTAGCGTTTTGCCGGTGGTGGATGTAACCGGCAAATTCTTACAACGAACGGAGAATTTATCATGAAAAAGTGGATTTTCGGCATTATTTTAGCGCTTGGCATGATTTCGATGGGTGGTATTGGCTCGGCCTTTGCCGCAGGAACGACAACGGCCGTTTCCACCCCCCCTTTCACCGGTACATTTGAAGGCACGGTCTACGGCGATTTTGGCAGCAGCGCGCCGCTGACGCTGGAACTGACTCAACGTGGGAATGTGGTGGAAGGCACGGCCGTTATCGGTGAAGGGCTGGAAGTGAACGCGGGTGGGGTGTGCGGCACGGCCGTTGTGCCGGCCACCAGCGCCAGCGCCGAAGGAACCACCAGCCGCCGTCAGCCGCGCCACCTGACGGCCGACATTCCATTTGCCGTCAGCGGCATGAACATCACCGCCCGCATCACCGGCGACCTCTCGACCAACGGCGAAGAACTGGACGTGACTGTCAAAGTAGACACCCCCTTCCTCTGCGGCCGCGACCCGATAATCAGCGGGACGCTGATAACAATTAACAATTAACTATTAACTGTTAACTGTTCATTGTTCATAAGGTGGTCTTAAGGTAACGATACGCCGCCTTTAAAGTACAAACGCCAGCGGACTGGTAAGCTACTAAAGATCGTTTTACTCCTTCCTATGGGGTAGAGAGCGGCACGGGCCAATTTCTACCCCTTACTTTTTAATCAGCCGTAAGCCGTAAGCCGTAAGCCGTATTCCGTAAACGGATTACGGAATACGGAATACGGACCACGAAACACGAAACCCGGAGACTCTTTTATGAAAAAAATCCCGCCTCTTGTTGCCCTTATCCTGGCGCTGCTGCTGGTGGGAACGGCCATTGCCCAATCCCCCGCCACCGCCGCCATCACCGCGAACCAGGCAGCCGTCACCGTGGGCGACCCCATCCAACTCACCATCGCCGTTACCCATCCGACCGACGCGCAGGCCATTTTCCCCACCCTGGCGGCCAACTGGGGCGATTTTATCGTGCGCAGCCAGTCGCCGGTGACGACCATCGCCAACGCTGACGGGACAACCACCAGCACGCAGCTTGTGGATGTGCGCCTGTTTGCTCCCGGCGCTTACCAAACGCCGCCGCTCACCATCACCATCGCCGATGCGGCCGGCCAGACCAGCGACATCCAGGCCGCGCCCATCTCCCTCAACGTACAGTCGGTGCTGGTGGAGGGCGACACGACTTTGCGCGACATCAAGCCGCAGGCGGCGCTGCCTTTCCCGGCCGGTTGGCCCTGGATGATGGCCGGATTGGCCGCCATCGCCGCCTTCGTGGTCTGGTTGGTGTATCGCCGGGTGCAAACCCTCATCGCCAACCGGCTGCCGCACGAAATTGCTCTGGCGGTTTTGGCCGATGTGGAAAAGCAGCGGTTGGCGGAAAACGGCCGTTTCCAAACCCACTACTCCCACGTCACCGACGCCCTGCGCGCCTACGTGGAACAAACGCAGCCCATCCCGGCCACCGACCGCACCACGTCGGAATTGAAGGCCGAACTGCAACAAACGACCTTCACAAAACAACAGGCGCAGCAGTTCATAGACCTGCTGCAAGCCGGCGACCTGGTGAAATTCGCCCGCGTGACGCCCACCCTGGCCGACGCCCACGCCCTGGTGGCCGAAGCTCGCCAGTTCATCGAAGACACCAAACCCGCGCCGACCCAAGATGAAAGATCAAAGATGAAAGACAACCGCCCGGCCGCCCAATCGTCCATCTTAACTCTTCACTCCTCAAGCCCGGAGGCCCGCCCATGACAACAGCTTTTCGTTTTGCCACACCCTGGTTGTTATTGCTGCTGGCGCTCGTGCCGTTGCTCGGTTATCTGCGCTGGCAGATGGGGCGCAACGGCCGTCCCGCCAGCGTGCGCTACGCGGCCACCCATCTCGTCAGCGGCCTGAAACCCACCTGGCGCATGACCTGGCGGCCGGCGTTAACGGCCGTTCGCCTCCTGGCCATCGCCCTGATCATCATCGCCCTGGCCCGGCCGCAGTTAGGCCACGCCCGCGAAATCATCAAAGGCGAAGGCGTGGAAATCGCTCTGGCGCTGGACATCAGCGGCAGCATGGCCTCGCTGGATTTTCAGCCCAGCAACCGGCTGGCGGCGGCCAAAGAGGTGATTGATGCGTTTATCGCGGAACGGCCGTATGACAAAATCGGCCTGGTTATCTTTAGCAGCGAAGCCTTTGCCCAAAGCCCGCTGACGCTGGACCAAAACATGCTGCGCCGTTCGCTGGATCAGGTGGAACTGGCGACCGATTTGGGATTGGAAGATGGCACGGCCATCGGCATGGGGCTGGCGAACGCTGCCAACATGCTCAGCAGCAGCGACGCCCAAAGCAAGGTCATCATCTTGCTCACCGACGGCGTCAACAACGCCGGGCAAATAGACCCGTTGACGGCCGCCGAAGCGGCCCAGGCGTTGGGCATCAAAATCTACACCATCGGCGCGGCCAAACCGGGCATGGTTCCCGTGCCGGTAGATTCCATCTTCGGTGGGCAGCAAATCGTCATGCAGGAAAGCCAGCTCGACGAATACACCTTGCAGCAAGTCGCCGAACTGACCGGCGGCCAATATTTCCGCGCCGAAGACACGGCCGGTCTGCGCCAGATTTACGACGAGATCAACCAACTCGAACAATCGGAAATCGAGGTCCAGGTCTTCAACCAATACGACGAGTTAGCCATCTGGCTCCTTCTGCCCGCCTTCCTACTGCTCATCGCCGAAATGGCCCTGCGCAAAACAACCTTTCGCACCCTCCCCTGAGTCAAACTTCAAAAGGCAATTATGACATTCGCCAAACCAACTTTTCTATATTTTCTCGCCCTCATCCCCTTGTTTGCCGTGTTTTTGGTGTGGGCCAACAACCGGCGCAAGGCGGATTTGTCCCGCCTGGGCGACCGGGCGCTGATTGACCGGTTGAGCGCGGGCATTCACTGGCACGGCCGTCGCTGGCGGTTGGTGTTGTGGTTAACGGCCGTTGCCCTCATCCTCGTCGCTTTGGCCCGCCCCCAATGGGGCACAGAAGTGCAAAGCATCGAGCAAGAAGGCTTGCAGGTGATGGTCGCCCTGGACGTTTCGCAGTCCATGCTGGCCGAAGACATCAAGCCCAACCGCCTGGCCCGCGCCAAACTGGAAATTTCGGACCTGATGGAGCGCCTGAACGGCGATGAAATCGGCCTGGTGCTGTTCTCCGGGGCCAGCTTCATCCAGTTCCCGCTGACGTCGGACTACAACACGGCGCAGATGTACCTGGACAGCGTCAGCCCGAACGCCATTTCCCGGCCAGGCACGGCGATTGGGGATGCGATTAGAACGGCCGTTACCGGCTTCGACGAATCGCTGGACAGCCAGAAAGTCCTCATCGTCATCTCCGATGGCGAAGACCGCGAAACCGATCCCCTGGCCGCCGCCCAGGAAGCCGCCGACCAGGGCATCCTCCTCTACGCCATCGGCTTCGGCACGCCCGAAGGCGAACCGGTGCCCGAAACCGACGCTTCTGGCAACGTCACCGGCTACAAGCGCAATGAACAGGGCGACGTGGTCATCTCGCAACTGGACGAAAGCACGCTGCAACAAATCGCCCAGATCGGCGGTGGCCAATACTTCCGCGCCAGCGCCGACGCCGGGGAACTGGACAGCCTGCTGGCCGAACTGGACACCCTGCAAAAAAGCAAACTGGAAAGCCGCTTCAACACCCGCATGATCGAACGCTACCAGGGTTTCCTCCTCGTCGCCCTGCTCGCCCTGGTCATCGCTGAATTGATACCCGACCGCATAAGAGAGAAAAGAGCAAAGATTGAAGAGCAAAGATTGCCTGCTTCACAATCGCCAATCGCTGATCTTTAATCTGCAATTTTCTGGAGAAAAATCATGAACGTATCTCGCCCAACCATTGCCAAATTCGCCGCCTTGCTGGCGCTCGCCTTTACTTTGTTGGCCGGTGGCCTTTTCCTGTTAACACGCAGCGATTCACCGGCGGCGCGGCTGCTGCGCCAGGGTAATCAGGCATTTGCCGACGGCCGTTTTATAGACGCGCTGGGCCTTTACCAACTGGTACAGAATCGCTTCCCGGAACTGGGCGAACCGTTCTACAACGCGGCCAACGCCCTCTATCGGCAAGAAAGCTATGCCGACGCCATCGCCCAACTGGATCAGGCGCTGCAAACCAGCGCTGAGGGCGACCTGGCGCAGAGCAGCCAATACAACAAAGGCAACGCCGCCTATACCAGCCAGGATTTAGAAACGGCCGTTCAAGCCTACATCGCCGCCCTGTTACTGAATCCCGACGACGCCGACGCCAAATACAACCTGGAACTGGCCTTGCAGCAGCAGCAACAACAACAGGAGCAGCAAGAGCAAGAGGAAAATCAGGAACAATCTGAGGATGGCGACAACCAGGATCAGCCAGATCAGCCGTCTGAAGATGGCGAGGGGCAGGAACAGCCGGAACAGCCCCAGGATGGTCAAAATGAGGCGCAAGATCAGGGCGAAAATGGCGACCAGCAGAACGACCAGCCATCGGAGCCGAATCAGGGCGAAGAAGGCGAACCGCAGGAAAATGAACAGCCGCAGCCCGGTCAGGGCCAACCGCAACCCGGCGACCCATCCGACCCGCCGCCCAATGGCATGGTTCCGCAGCCCGGCCAGCGCCTGACGGCCGAACAGGCCCGCCAACTGCTGGCGGCCATCGCTCAGGGTTCGGGCACGCTGCAAGAACGCTTGCAGCAGATGTTTGTCTCGCCGCGGCCGCCATCGGCGCAAGATTGGTAGCGAACAAGTAACAATGAACAGTGAACAGTGAACGAGAGAGAACTGATATGAAGAGAATGTTGAAAGTTACGAGTGTGTTTGTGTTGGTTTTGGTGATTGGACTGGTAACGGCCGTTGCCGCCTTTGCGCAAAACAGCCCGATGACGGCCGTTACCGACCGCACCACCCTGACAACAGACGAAACCCTGGTACTGACTGTAGAAGTGCAAGGCACAGACATCGAGCCGCAGATTCCTTACCTGGATGGCTTTGACGTGGTGGCGACCGGCAGCAGCGCCAACCTCAGCA
>CALFEW010000474.1 GCA_937958365.1 uncultured Chloroflexota bacterium
CCGCTGCACGTCAGCCTCAGCGGCCTCTCGTCGCTGGGCGGCAGCATTCTGACCCTGCCCTTCGCCGACAACTCGCTGGCCTCCCTCTCCTGCCTGCACGTCGCCGAACACATCGGCCTGGGACGCTACGGCGACCCGTTGGACCCCCTGGGCACGCAAAAGGCGGCGCGGGAATTGGCCCGTGTCCTGGCTCCCGGCGGCAATCTTTACTTCGCCCTGCCGGTGGGCCGCCCCCGGCTGCAATTCAACGCCCACCGCATCCACGCCCCCCAGACCATTTGCACCTACTTTGCCGATTTGGAGCTGGTGGAATTTTGCGGCGTGGATGATCACGGCCGTTTCGCCGAAGCCATCAACCCGGCGGCGCTGGCGCACAGCAGCTATGCCTGCGGCCTGTTCTGGTTCCGCAAAGCCGCCGCGCCACCCCACTCACAAGGATAACCATCGTGCGACGCTTCCTGAAATCTCTGGTTGAACGCAATCCGGCGCTGGCGCTCAGCCTGCGCTCGTATCGCCATTGGGCCACGTTGCAGCGGCAACGGCCGTCGCCCACCCCCTTTGGCTTTTCCCTGATGGGCCATGCCGCCATGCAAAGCGGCCACTTTGAGCCGGAAGAAACGGCCGTTGTGCAAACATTGCTGCCCGACATCGCCGTATTTGTAGACGTGGGGGCCAACGTCGGCTTTTACGCCTGCCTGGCGCGGGCCGCCGGCAAACAGACAGTCGCCATCGAGCCGCTGGCAAGCAACCTGGATTATCTGTACGCCAATCTCCAGGCCAACGGCTGGGACGATGTAGAAGTCATTCCTTGTGGTTTGGCGCGACGGCCGGGCACGGCCGTTTTGTATGGCAGCGGCACCGGCGCGTCGTTGGTCAGCGGCTGGGCGGGCACGCCGGCCACGCTGCGCCAGACCATTCCCCTCTCCACACTGGACATTATTTTGGGCGACCGGTTTGCCGGGCAAAAACTGCTCATTAAAATAGACGTGGAAGGCGTAGAATATGACTTGCTGCAAAGCGCCGTCAAAGGGCTGTCCCTGACGCCGCCACCCATCTGGCTGGTGGAAATCGCCTTCCACGAACATCATCCCGGCGGCCTGAACCCGCAGTTTGCCGAAACCTTTGCCCTTTTCTGGCGGCACGGCTATCAGGCGGTGACGGCCGACGCGGCGCAACAGGCGGTCACGCCCGCCGACGTGCAGCGCTGGCTAAGCACACGGTCACGCGATTTTGGCGGACCCAACTACCTGTTTACAAAAATATGACGCTTAAAAACCGACTGTTTAATTTATTTCCGGCCAACAATCAGACGATTTACCACGTTTGCCGCCGCTACGTGGAACGGTACGATGGGGTGAACGACAGCAACATGACCACCAACGGCGAAACGCGCCTGCTCACGGCCGTTATCCCCGCCTGCCAGACTGTGTTCGACGTGGGGGCCAACGTCGGCCACTGGACCCAGGCGGTATTGGCCCTGAATCCCCAGGCGACCATCCACGCCTTTGAACCGGCAACGGCCGTTTATCAACAGCTCATTGCCCAAAACCTGCCGCCTAATGTGTTGGCACGGCCGTTGGGTCTCAGCGCGTCGCCCGGCGAAGAAGCGCTGTACGTCAATCCCGCCCACACCGGCCTGAACAGCCTGTACGCCCGCAGCGCCGCCGCCGGCCCGGCCCAGTTAGAACACATCCAACTGACCACGCTGGACGATTACTGCGCCCAGGAGCAGGTGGCCGACATTGACTTCTTAAAGCTGGACGTGGAAGGACACGAACTGGCGGCGCTGCAAGGCGGGCAAAAGATGTTACACGACGGCCGTATCCATCTCATCCAGTTTGAGTACGGCGGAACCCACATAGACGCCCGCGTGTTTCTGAAGGATTTTTTCGCCTTGCTACAACCGGCCGGTTACGATCTGTACAAAATTCACCCGCGCTGCCTGCAAAAACAAGAGCATTACCAACCGGCGCTGGACACCTTTCAATACCAGAACTGGCTGGCCGTTCGTCGGCAGACCGTTCGGCGGGGCAACGGCCGTCGCCTGTTAGAAAAAGTGACGATATGCTGACCGCACCGCGCCCGCTGCGCATCTTCTACGCCGCCGCCGACGCCGCCACCGCCGACGTGCCCGGTTCGCGCATCTGGTACCACAACCTCTACCTGCCCCTCACCGATTTGGGCCACGAAGTCATTCGTTTTGACTATGATTTAGGCCCGCACGTGCCCCACCGCGACTTCACCCTGCCGCAAAACCAGACGTTCATTCGCGTTTATCGCCCCCAACTGGAAGCGGCCCTGCTGGAACAAATCGAAAAAGCGCACGGGGAACGGCCGTTAGACATGTTCTTCAGCTACTTCTACAGCGCCGACATCACTGCCGCCACCCTGCAACGCATTCACGACATGGGCATCACCACCGTCAACTGGTACTGCAACGGCTCCTACCAGTTCCACCTGGTCAGCGACATTGCCCCCGCCTACGACTACTGCCTGGTCCCCGAAAAATTCCGCCTGGAAGATTACCGGCGCGTCGGCGCAACCCCCATCTACTGCCAGGAGGCCGCCAACCCCCACGTCTATCACCCCTACGACCTGCCCTATGAGTTCGATGTGACCTTCGTCGGCCAGAAATATGGCGACCGGCCGGCTTACATCCGCCACTTGCTAGACCGGGGACTGGATGCGCGCGTCTGGGGGCCCCGCTGGCAGGCCGATTCACTGGATATTCCTCTCTGGCGCAAAGCGGG
>CALFEW010000475.1 GCA_937958365.1 uncultured Chloroflexota bacterium
GACGTGCAAATATGTCATCAAGGACAACGCTACGATGTAGCCGATAGAGCGCACGAGCGCCTCGCTGGGTTGGAACCACAAACGGCCGATCCAGGGTTCAATCAGATGCGAGATTTGGGGTTCGCCGTACATAGCCAGCCCCAGGGAGGCAATGGTAATGCCCAGTTGGGCGGTGGCAATGTAGCGATCTTGTTTGACGCGAGAATCTAATACGTCCATCACCACTTTGCGCCCGCCACCGGCCTGCGCTTCGGTCATTTCCTCTAACTGCGTGGGACGTACGCCGATGATGCTAAACTCGGCGGCGACAAAGAAGCCATTTAACAACACCAGCAGCATGATCACCGCAAAAGGCAACAAAACGGCCCCGAAGCTAAACGACTGTTCGGCTACGGCCGTTGCCGAGGCAAACAATACAGCGACGCTCATGCCAGGAATCGTCAGGGCAAGCAGGAGGAGCTTACTCATGGTCGGCCACCTCCCATTCGCTGAAGTTGCTCACTTCTTCCAGGGGCGGCAGTTGTAAGGACACTTCAGAAACGCCTAAATCGGCCATCGCTTCCACGCGGATTTGCGTATCCCCGACGACGACAACTTCATGCTCAACGGGCGGGCGGCCCAATACGCTGAAAACCAGACCGCTTAAGCTGTCCGCTTCGGTCGGCAGGTGAAGTTCCAGGTATTCGTTCACATCGGAAACCAGGAGATCGCCGCGAAGATAGACACGGCCGTTTTGGTCCCGCGCCACCAAAGCCATCTCATCATCAAATTCATCTTGCAGTTCGCCAAAAATCTCCTCGATCAAATCCTCAAACGTAATCAAACCGGCCGTGCCGCCATATTCATCAAACACAATCGCCAGATATTTACGGTCCACATTCAGCTTTTGCCACAAATCCACGACCGGCATCGTCTCCGGCACGTAGATCACCTCACGAATCACCGAACTCATGGCCTCTTCCCCGGCCAGATGAAGACGAAACAGGTCTTTGATGTGGACAAAGCCAATAATGTCATCTATAGATTCCCGATAAACGGGAATACGCGAATACCCTTCGTCTATGGCCAGATTGATGAGTTCATCAATTTTGCTATCGGCCGGCGCGGCCAGTAAACGGGTGCGGTGGACCATCACCTGGCGCGCGTGCAGATCGCGCAGACGGAAAGCATTGCGCAGCATTTGCCTTTCTTCGTCGTCCAACAGGCCGCTTTCGTGGCTTTCCGTCACCAATAGTTCGATTTCTTCCGGTGAATGGGCCTGCGCCCCATCTTTGGGCTTGCGCCCCAGCAGGCGCAAAACCAGGTTGCCGCTGCCATTAAACAGCCAGATCAACGGCCGAAACAGTACCAGCGAAATCCGCATGGGCACAACCAGAGCCAGCGCCACTTCTTCCGGGTATTGAATCGCCACCGACTTGGGAAACAATTCGCCCAAAACAACTTGCAACATGGTGATAACTGCCAATACCAAAATGAAAGCCAGCGATTCGGCCGCCGCTTCACCGTTTGTCAGAAAACTCAGCGGTTCCACCAGATAACCAGCAATCACGTTTTGCCCATAAGCGCCCAGCACCAGCGAAGAAACCGTGATACCAATCTGACACGCCGCTACGTAGGTGTCTAGTGCGGCCGTGTTTTCCATGATGGGCAGCAGCATCTGAGCCATGCGGTTGCCGCCACCGGCCAATTGGTTAATTCGGGTGCGCCGCGAGGAGACCGTCGCAAATTCGGCGGCTACGTAGAGCGCGTTAATAAAAATCATCAGGGCAACTGCCGCTATAATTACAATGACTATCGCCATGTTCCTTTTTTAGCCTGAAAATAGTTTGTAGAAGTAGGGGCGAACCCGCGTGTTCGCCCAGAGTGGGCAGCGCATAGGGCTGTCCCTACCTCAAATCACTGAGATAATACGTCTGAACAACAACTTTCGGAGCGTGGGTCATGGAACGTTTACTCACGGGTCAAAATCATAACAAGCCCAATGCAAGCAGCGGGAAAGAATGACCACAGCCCATCGTTGAATCTGCTATCAATTGATTGTCCTGGTTTTGGAGATTGCCTATAAGGGTCAGGCGGTTCAGGGGTGGGTTCAGTCAAGGCTGGCGCTCCCGGTCAGCCCCAACAAATTGATGCACATAAATATCGTTTGTGTGGCGGAATTTTCCGTCATGTAATCGTCGCGTCTAAGCGATTGTAACGTTGCTGGTCTATAAAAATAATCAGCATCAATCAACTTGAAAAGGCAAATTATAAGCAAATAACCCAGTTGGGATCGTTTTCGATTATAAAACAGCGCCGGGGATTGGTCAACGGCTGCCAGTGGTAAATTTGGGGGAACGGCCGTTCCCCTTCCTCGCTTCATCCCCTAACTTTCGCCAATCTGATACAATCCATTCTGGAAATTTCACGGGCAACCGGATTACACAAAACAGAGGCAAAACATGATAAACAATCATTTATGGTGGCAAACCGGCATCATCTACCAGATTTACCCGCGTTCTTACCAGGACAGCAACCAGGACGGCGTGGGCGATCTGCCCGGCATCCGCCAGCGGCTGGACCACCTGCAAAACCTGGGCATAGAAACCATCTGGCTTTCACCCATCTACCCCTCCCCCATGCACGACTTTGGCTACGACGTGGCCGACTACGTAGGCATTCACCCCATGTTTGGCCGCATGGCCGATTTCGACGCCCTGCTGGCCGACATTCACGCGCGCGGCCTGAAACTCATCCTGGACCTGGTCCCCAACCACACCTCCGACGAACACGCCTGGTTTGTGGAAAGCCGCAGCAGCCGCAACAATCCCAAACGCGACTGGTATATCTGGCGCGATCCCGCACCGGATGGCGGTCCGCCCAACAACTGGCTTAGCTTTTTTGGCGGTCCGGCCTGGACTTTCGACGAAACCACCGGCCAATATTACCTGCATCAGTTTGTCAGCCAGCAGCCGGAGCTGAACTATCGCCATCCAGCGGTGCTGCCAACCATGCTAAACGCCATGCGCTTCTGGCTGGACAAGGGCGTGGATGGCTTCCGCGTGGACGTGATCTGGCTGATGATGAAAGACGAGCAACTGCGCGACGAACCCATCAACCCGGATTGGGACGGCGTGGAATCGCACGGCCGTTTACGCCACATCCATACGCAAAGCGTGCCCGGCATCCACGACATCATCCGCCAGATGCGCGCCGTGTTAGACGAATACGACGAACGCATGATGGTCGGCGAGATTTACCTGCCGTTCGATGAATTGGTGGCCTATTACGGCCGTGCCCACGACGAATGCCACATGCCCTTCAACTTCCATCTCATCGCCAACAAAACCTGGCAGGCAACGGCCGTGCGCCAACTGGTGGAAACGTATGAAGCCACACTGCCCGCGGGCGCCTGGCCCAATTGGGTGTTGGGCAACCACGACCAGCACCGCGTCGCCACCCGCGTCGGCGCGGCACAGGCGCGTGTCGCCAATATGCTGCTGCTGACGCTGCGCGGTACGCCCACCACCTACTACGGCGAAGAAATCGGCATGGAAGATGGCCACATCCCGCCAGAATTTGTCCAAGACCCGCCGGCCGTCATCCAGCCGGAAATCGCCCACATCGTCGGGCGCGACCCAGAGCGCACGCCGATGCAGTGGAACGCTTCCCCCCACGCCGGTTTCACCGAAGCCGCCGTGCAGCCCTGGCTGCCGGTAGCCGCCAATTACCCATCCGTAAACGTAGCCGCGCAAAACGGCGAGTCAACTTCGATGTTGAACCTGTACCGGGCGCTGGCCCATTTGCGTCAGGAGGAAGCCGCCCTGAGCGTGGGCGATTATGCGTCGGTCGAGACGGCCGTTCCCGACATCTTCGCCTACCAACGCGCCTACCCTGGCGCAGATAGCTTCCTCATTGTGCTGAATTTTGGCAGCAACAGCCACGTCCTCGATTTGAGCCAGGTGGGGGCAACGGCCGTCATCGCCGTTGCCAGCGACATGCAGCGCAGCGGATTGGTGGACCTGGCGGCTTTGTCCATAGGGCCGGATGAAGGTTTGGTCCTGCGGTTATAAAATCGCCAAAAGGCGCGGCGCACTTCAAAGGTCGCCGCGCCTGAGGAAACCATTCACATGACAAATCAAAACCCGACAAACCAGCCAACCGGCATGAAAGGCTTCATGGTCGTCTGGATCGGCCAGTTTGTCTCGCTGTTGGGCAGCGCCATGACCGGCTTTGCCCTGCCCATCTACATCTTTGGCGAGACGGAGCGGGTGCGGGAACTGGCTTTGTTGGGGCTGGCCTTCATGCTGCCGCTCATCCTGTTCAGCCCGTTTGCCGGGACAATTGTAGACCGCAACAGCCGCAAGAAGATGATGATTATCAGCGACCTGGCGGCCGGGGCGACGACGATTGTGGTGCTGCTGCTGGTGTGGACGGGCACGCTGGAAGTGTGGCATCTCTACATCACCAACGCCATCAACGGCGCGTTTCAAACGTTGCAATGGCCGGCTTACTCTGCGGCCATCAGCATGATGATTCCCAAAGAGCAATACGGCCGTGCCAACGGACTGGTCATGCTGGCGGAATCCGGCTCGAACATCTTTGCGCCCATCATGGCCGGCGCTTTGCTGGGCTTTATCGGCTTGCAGGGCATTTTGCTGATAGACGTGGTGACGTTTTTGTTTGCCGTGGGCGCGCTGCTGTTTGTGTTTGTGCCAGACCCACCGCGCACAGTGGAAGGGCAGCAAGGCAAGGGCAATTTCTGGCGCGAGTCGGCGTATGGCTTTGTGTATATCTGGCGACGGCCGTCGCTCCTGGGTTTGCAGCTTGTCTTTACCATTGGCAACTTCTTCGCCACACTGGCCTTCACCGCGCTGGCCGCGATGATTTTGTATCGCACTGTGCAGAACGCGCAGCTTTTCGCCTGGGTAATGGCCGCCGGAGCCATAGGCGGCGTGTTGGGCGGCTTATTGATGAGCGCCTGGGGCGGGCCAAAACCGCGCGTTCACGGCGTATTGCTCGGCTGGGTTCTCAGCGGCCTGCTGGGCATGGCGCTCATGGGTGTCGGCCGGAACTGGATGGTCTGGGCGCTGTCCTCTTTTCTGGGCAACCTGCTCGTGCCGATTATCAACGGCTCCAACCAGGCCATCTGGCAGGCAAAGGTGGCCCCGGACGTGCAAGGGCGCGTCTTTTCCGTGCGCCGGGTCATCGCCTGGGCGGTGATTCCGCTGGCAAATCTGGTCGTCATTCCGCTGACGGATGGCTGGTTGGAACCGGCCATGCGTGAAGGCGGTCGCCTGGTGGCGCAATTTACCTGGCTGGTGGGCAGTGGCCCAGGGGCGGGCATTGCCCTGCTGTTTGTCTTTACCGGCGTGGCCTCGGCGCTCGTAGGGTTGAGCGGCTACCTGTTCCCGGTCATTCGCAACGCCGAGACAATTTTGCCGGATCATGACCAGTTGGCGCGGGCGGAAACGGCCGTTCCCTGACCCGCCCCAGGCAAACCAACCAGTCCCGACATAAACCCATCTTTCCAATGCAAAAAACCAAATCAGACAAACCAAGGAATAAGCTATGATGAACACCACCGGTCTTACCAGCAGCGAGGTGGCGGAACGCCAGCGCAACGGCCAGAGCAACGACGTCAAATTATCCACCAGCCGCACCTACCGCGACATCATACAAGCCAACGTCTTCAACCCCGTCAACGTGGTGTTATACGCCATCGGTTTGGGCATGATGCTGGTTGGCGATTACCGCAGCGCCGTCACCACTGTCGGCCTGGTCGTTTTTAACGCGGCCGTTGGCATCATCCAGGAAATACGCGCCAAGCGTAAGCTGGATGAAATCGCTTTGCTGGCGCGGGTAAAAGTATCCGTTCTGCGCGATGGCGCAGAGCAGCAGGTAGACCCCTCCGGGTTAGTCTTGGGCGACGTCCTGGTCATCCGCGCCGGCGACCAGATTTCCGTGGATGGCGTTGTGGTCGGCGACGGCAAAATCGAAGTGGACGAGTCGGCCCTGACCGGCGAGTCTGACCTGGTTGCCAAAACGCCGGGGGAAGAAGTGCTGTCGGGCAGCTTCTGCGTGACGGGCCAGACGCTGGTCGAGGCGACCCGCGTCGGCGAAGAAAGTTTCGCCAACAAGCTCACCAAAAATGCGCGGGAATATAAAACTGAGTTCACGCCACTGCAACGCGAGGTGAACCGCCTGCTGCGGATTCTTCTGTTGATTGTGCTGTTCTTCAGCATTCTGGCCGTGTTGGGCCTATTTGTGATGGATCTGCCCTTTGGCGCATGGCTGCAAGTCATGGCGGTCATTACCGGTTCGGTATCGGCGGGGCTGCTGACGCTGATTACGCTGAACTATTCCTGGGGCGGTGTGCGCATCGGGCAAAAGGGCGGCCTGGTGCAGCAGCTTAACGCCATCGAGGCCCTGAGCAATGTGACGGTGCTGTGTACCGACAAAACGGGCACGCTGACGGCCAACAAAATCCGCTATGAAGACGTGTATCCGGTGGGTATCGAAAAAGGGGAATTAGAGCGGCGGCTGGCGAATTTTGCGGCCAGCGCCACGGCCGTTAACAAAACCAGCCAGGCCATCATCGAAAAGCTGCCGGGCGAAAAGCGCCCGCTGGCCGACGAAGTGCCCTTCTCCTCAGCGCGCAAATGGTCGGCGGTGGCTCTGAAGGGCGGCGGCGTGTACGTGATGGGCGCGTTGGAAATGCTGGAAAGCGCCATGACCATCCCGGACAACGCCCGTCAGAAACTCGCCGATTGGTCTGCCGAAGGGCTGCGGGTGCTGGTGTTCGCCGGAAATGAAACGGCCGTTTCCCTGCACGACGCCACCGGTGAACCCACCCTGCCGCCGCTCACCCTGTGGGGCGTTATGAGCTTCAGCGACGAACTGCGCCCACACCTGCAAGAAACGATCAGCGCCTTCATGGAAAAAGGCGTCCGGCTGAAGGTCATTTCTGGTGATAACCCGCAGACGGTGGCTGCCCTGGCGCGGCAGGCGGGCCTGCCCGGCGACCTGAAGGCGGTATCCGGCCCGGAACTGGCGACCATGAGCGCGGGGGAATTCCGGCAAACGGCCGTAGACGCCACCGTCTTTGGCCGCATTTCGCCGCAGCAAAAAGAGGCGCTGGTCTCCGCCCTGCGCGATTCCGGCGAGTACGTCGCCATGATTGGCGATGGCGTCAACGACGTACTGTCGCTGAAAAAAGCCAACATGGGCATCGCCATGGAAAGCGGCAGCAGCGCCACGCGCAACGTGGCGGCGATGGTGTTGCTGGGCGATTCGTTTGAAGCGATGCCCCCGGCCCTGAATGAAGGCACGCGCATCATCAACAGCATCCAAAACATTTTGAAGTTGTTTATGGTGACGGTATTTGCCCTGCTGCTGCTCATCATCGGCATTACGATGTTGGGGTTGGGTTTTCCATTTACGGCACTGCAAAGCACCTTGTTGTCGTTTTTTGCGCGGGGTGTGCCGCCGTTTGTGCTGGCATTAACGGCCGTTACCGTCCGCCAACGCAACAGCCTCAGCCACAACATCCTGCACTTCACCCTACCGGCCAGTTTTACCGTGTTTCTATTTGGCCTGTTCATCTACATGGGCGCGTTTTTCCTGGTCGAGCATGGTTTGGCGCAGATAGAGATTACGCCGGAGATGATTGCTACCCTGGAACAGACGGTAGGCAACACGGTCGGCGACATCACGTCGGAACGATTCAACCAGTTGGCCGTCTTGTTGTCGGCGCAAACAGCCTTAACCAGCTTTTTTGTATTTGCCGGTATCATGCTGATGATTTTTGCCGAACCGCCATTTGCCTGGTTTGCCGGGGGCGCGCCTTATCGCGGGCGCAACTGGCTGCCTGTGGTAACGGCCGTGGCCTTGTTTGCCGGGTATCTGGTTGTCCTGGCCCTGCCGCGCTTCCGCGCCTTTTTTAGTCTGGCGCCATTGCCGGGCGTGTTCTATCTGGCGATTGCCGCGCTGACCGTGTTGTGGGTGATTGTGCAGCGGCAGGTCTGGCGTTCACGCTGGCTGGAACGTTTCCTGGACCTGAATGAATAAGGCATGGGAATTTAACGTAACTTTTGTGCAATTGGCGGCAAATTAATAAAAAACCGCCAAAAATGAAAATCGGGTAGGACTGCACTTAATCGTGGTTGGTGCTTATAGCGCAATTGAACGCTTATTTTGACCGACGATTAAGTGTGGTGCTACCTCGGCTCACGTCACCTGATTTCTGACTAATTTATGACCAATACACGGCCGTGTCACCTCGGTGGTCAGGCGTTTCATCATCACTGCTGTCTACGTCGTGCCTGGCCCCGATTGGCACAACTGGCCGGCATCAGGGTTGGATGCAGCACTCAGGCGTAGACCAGGTCAATTTGTCGCCGCGTTGCCGCTGACTTCAGGATTCCATCGCATACTACCGCCGCCCGGTAGCCGTCCTCGAACGTGGCGCCGATGGGCGCAACCGGTTTGTCGTTGACAACACTGTCCAGAAAATGGGTCAGCTCGTGGATGAAGGTATGCTCCCAGCCGATAATGTGTCCCGGCGGCCACCAATGGCTTAACCAGGGATGGACGCCCTCGGTGACCATGACGTTACGAAAACCCTGCGTGGTCTGTGGTTCATCATCCACCCAGTACACTTCCAGTTCATTGAGCCGTTCCAGGTTGAAGCGCAAACTGCCCTTCTCCCCATTGATTTCCAGCACCTCGTAATTCTTGCGCCCGGCGGCCAGCCGCGTGCCTTCCAATGAGCCAATCGCCCCGTTGGCAAATTCCACCGTGGCGACGAAGGCGTCGTCTACGTCTACTTTGGCCATACCGCTGCCGTCGGGCAACGGCCGTTCCTCAATAAACGTCCGCGTCAGCCCACTCACACTCTTGACCTCGCCCACCAGATAGCGCCCCAGGTCCACAATATGCGCCGCCAGATCACCAATCGCCCCGGTCCCGGCCCGCTTCTTGTCCATGCGCCACAGGTGCGGCGTGTTGTAGTGCGGCAAAATCCACTCCTGCAAATACATGGCGCGGAAATGGTAAATACGGCCCAGCGCGCCGCTGTCGATCAGCAGCTTGGCCTGCCGGATGGCAGGCACAAAACGATAGTTGAAGGCCACGCCGTGTTTTACGCCCGCTTTGGTCACGGCGTCGAGCATCGCTTTGGCTTCCTCAGCCGTGCGCGCCAGCGGTTTCTCGCAAAAGACGTGTTTACCCGCTTCCGCCGCCAGAATGGATGGTTCGGCGTGGGTGTCGTTCGGCCCACCATTGTCCACCAACTGCACAGCGTCATCGGCCAGCATGTCGCGCCAGTCGGTGTACGTCTTTTCGTAGCCGTACCGTGCCGCCATCGCTGTCAGCGCCGCCTGATCACGGCCGCACACGGCCACCAGCCGCGGAATCGCCGGCGGCGGATCAATCGCAAACGGGATGCTGCGCAGGGCGTTGCTGTGGGCGCGGCCCATGAAGGCATAACCGAGCATACCAATGCCAATTTCGGGAATTTCTTTACTCATTGGTTGTATCCTCCACCCAAAATGTGTCGTGCGGCGCGGCGTTTGTTTTAAAAACCAGCAGCCGGAACGGCTCATCGCCGTCGTTATAGAGGCGATGCACGTCGCCTGGCTGCGTCAAAAACATATCACCGGCGGTTAACAGGTGCGTTTCATCGTTTATCACCAGCCGGCAGGCCCCGTCCATCACGACGTAAAACTCAAATGATGTCTGGTGTACGTGGTCGGGAATCATTTGATGAGGCTCGATGACCACCAACTGCGCCAACGTACCGGGGCAGGCAAACATGGCCGCATCCACCAGCCGGTTTTTGCGATAGCCACGGCCGTTTACCCACCCGGCGTCGTCTAGTTCAATGCGCCCCATTTTTTGTCCGTAATCCGTAATCCGTAATCCGTAATCCGTAATCCGTAATCCGTAATCCGTAATCCGACTACGACTTACGCAACTACTCAAACTTCACCATTCACAATTCCCCATTCACAATTCACCATTTCTTCTACCAGAGCAGTCGGTCCGGCTGCTCCAGTCCGGCGACGACGTCCTGCAAAAAGCGGGCCGCCACCGCCCCATCAATGACACGGTGATCCACCGACAACGTCATCTGCATCAACGGCCGTATCACCAGTTCATCGCCCACGGCCGTTTCCACCACCACCGGCTGCTTCACCGTGCGCCCCACCGCCAGAATCGCGCTCTGCGGCGGATTGATGATCGCCGTGAACTGGTCTACGCCCAACATGCCCAAATTGCTGATGGTAAACGTGCCGCCCTGCACGTCGGCGGGCTGCAAACGGCCGTGCCGCGCCCGCGCCGTCAACTCCTGCACCTGTTCCGCAATCGCCGCCAGCCCTAACTGCGCCGCGTTTTGCACCACCGGCACAATCAGCCCATCGTCCAACGCCACCGCCACGCCGATGTTGGCCTGTTCGTGAAGCTGAATCCCATCGTCGCGCCACGAGCCATTCACCAGGGGCTGCCGCCCCAACGCCCAGGCGCACACCTTCACCAACACGGCCGTTACCGACACCTTCGCCCCGTCGCCCCGTTCATTCAGCCGGCGGCGCAGGTCGGTTACGGCCGTCATATCCGCCGCCACCGTAAAGGTAATGTGCGGGATGGTCTGGTAGCTCCGCGTCAACCGCTCGGCAATCGTCCGCCGCATCGCACTCACCGCCGCCACCGGACTCTCTTCGACCACCGGACTAACGACCACCGGACTGCTCTTAACGACGACATCCGCCGCCTGCACCCGCCCGCGCGGCCCGCTGCCGTTAACGGCCGTCAGCTCCACCCCCTGCGCCCGCGCCAATCGCCGCGCCGCTGGGGTAGCCCGTAACGTGCGGGTAGCCCGCACGTTGCCCAGATAGGCTTCCACGTCCTGCCGCCGCACTTTGCCTGCTTGCGCCGGTACAGCGCTGACGTTAATGCCCGCCGACGCCGCTACCCGTCGGGCCACCGGCGTCGCTTTCACTGGCTCTTCGCTCCACACTTCGCCGGGCAAGAGGATATGGGCGATCACGGCCGTTACCGGCACGACCTCCCCCTCTTTCACCAACACGCCGCGCAACACGCCGCTCTCCGGCGCTTCGACCTCCATCGTCACCTTGTCGGTCTCCACTTCCAGCAGCGGCTCCCCTTTTTCTACCACGTCACCCTCGGCGGCCAGCCAGGTCATCACCCGGCCTTCTTCCTGGGTCATGCTAAATTTGGGCATGATGATTGGTACGGGCATGGCTAATACCCTCCGCGCACCAGCGCCCGCGCCTCGCGCACGATGTCGGCTACTTGCGGCACGGCCGTTCGCTCCAACTCCCGATTGTACGGAATGGGCACGTCCAGCCCCGCCAGCCGGCGCACCGGCGCATCCAGGTAATCAAACGCTTCCCCGGCCACAATCTCGGCCACCACTTCCGCGCCGAAGCCGCCGGTCTTGGGCGCTTCATGCACCACCAACGCCCGCCCCGTCTTGCACACCGAGCGCGTCACGGTCGCCGCGTCATACGGCTTCAACGTGCGCGGGTCAATCACCTCCAACTCAATGCCTTCCTGCGCCAGCAAATCGGCCGCTTCCAGGGCGCGCGGCGTCATGATGGCCGTCGCCACGACGGTCACGTCGCGCCCTTCGCGCTTCACTTCGCTCTGGCTCAGCGGCACTGTGTAGTAACCTTCCGGCACGTGGCCCTTCGTCCGATACAACAATTTATGCTCCACAAAAATCACCGGGTTGTCGTCTTCGATGGCCGCCAGCAGCAAGCCTTTGGCGTCGTAAGGGGTGGACGGCATGACCACTTTCAGGCCGGGTACGTGGACAAACCACGCCTCCAGGCTTTCGGAATGCTGCGCCGCCGCGCCCGTGCCGGAGCCGGCTGGTGTGCGCAGCACCATCGGCACCGTCGCCTTGCCGCCAAACATGAAGCGCATCTTGGCCCCTTGCAGCACCAACTGCTCCATTGACAGGGTGATGAAGTCCATGAACTGGATTTCGGCCACCGGCCGCAGCCCGGTCACGGCCGCGCCGATGGCCGCCCCGGCAATCACTGCCTCGGAGATGGGCGTATCGCGCACCCGCTCCGCGCCAAACTCCTCGATCAGGCCATCTGTCACGCCAAACGCGCCGCCGTAGACGCCGATGTCCTCACCTAACATGAACACCCGCTCGTCCCGGCGCAGCGCCAGTTGCAGCGCCTCGCGGATGGCGTGGGCATACGTCAATTCGCGGACCGCTTCA
>CALFEW010000476.1 GCA_937958365.1 uncultured Chloroflexota bacterium
GCGCCCGCCTGGCCGGCTGCTACTGATCAGAAATGGGACGCGGATTTTCGCAGATGAAGCGGATTTTCGCAGATACTTCCAAAAAAATCCGCGAAAATCTCTTGCATCCGCGTTTATCCGCGTCCCATTCCCCACGTTACAGTTTCAGGCGGCGGAGGCGGAGGGAGTTGCTGACGACGCTGATGCTGGAGAAGGCCATCGCGCCGGCGGCCAGGATGGGGTGAAGCTGGCGCAGAAAGTCCGGCGCCCACGCAAACGGGGCCAGAATCCCGGCGGCGATGGGGATGAGCGCCACGTTATACCCAAACGCCCAAATCAGGTTCTCGTGGATATTACGCATGGTCGCTTTGGATAATTTGATGGCCTGCGGCACGCTGCGCAAATCGCCGCGCATTAAAGTCACATCGGCCGTTTCCATCGCCACGTCCGTGCCCGTGCCAATCGCCAGGCCCACGTTGGCCTGCGCCAAAGCCGGGGCATCGTTGATCCCGTCGCCCACCATGCCTACGGTGAAGCCTTCATCCTGCAATTTCTTCACGTAACTGGCCTTATCGCCGGGCAGCACTTCGGCAAAAAGACGATCAATGCCCACTACGGCGGCAATCGCCTGGGCTGTCGCCTCATTGTCGCCGGTCATCATCACCACCGTCAGGCCCAAATCGTGCATCGCCTGGATGGCTTCCGCGGAGCCATCCTTGATGGTGTCGGCCACGCCGATGACGGCGCTGGCCTGCCCATCAACGGCCAGCCACATGGCCGTTTTGGCCTCAGTTTGCAGCGCCTGCGCTTTCATTTCCAGGCCATTAAGGTGGATACCCTGCTGCTGCATCAGGCGCAAATTGCCCAGGAGGAGATCACGGCCGTCCACCTGCGCCCGGATGCCAAACCCGGCAATACTCTCAAACGCTTCCGGCTGGCTGAGCGCCAGCCCCTGCTCGTTGGCCGCCCGCACAATCGCCTCGCCCAACGGATGCTCCGAACCGCGCTCGGCGGAAGCCGCCAGGCGGAGGATTGCGGATTGCGGATTGCGGATTGCGGATTGTGGGTCGGAAGATGGCTCCTCCGAAATCCGAAATCCGAAATCCGAAATTAAAACGTCCGTGACAGAGGGTTGGCCCCGCGTAATCGTGCCGGTTTTGTCCAGGACGATGGCGTTGAGCTTGTGGACTTGCTCCAGGGCGGCGCTGTTCTTGAAGAGGATGCCATGTTCGGCCCCTTTGCCCACGCCAACCATGATGGAGGTGGGCGTAGCCAGACCCATGGCGCAGGGGCAGGCGATGACGAGAACGGCCGTTAACCGAATCAACGCCGTCACAAAGTCCCCCGTTATGGCATACCAGATGATGAAGGTAAGCACGGCCGTTACCAGCACAAACGGCACAAAATAAGCCGCCACCTGGTCCACCACCCGCTGAATCGGCGCTTTCGATCCCTGCGCCTGCTCCACCAGCCTGATAATTTGGGCCAGCGCCGTCTCTTTGCCCACTTTCGTGGCCTCAAACCGGATTAACCCCTGTTTATTGATCGTCGCGCCGATGACGGCGTCGCCAATTGTCTTATCAACCGGCAGACTTTCGCCGGTAATCATGCTCTCGTCGAAGGAGGAACGGCCGTCTACCACCACGCCATCCACCGGCGCTTTCTCACCCGGCCGCACAATCACCAGATCGCCCTGCATCACCTCGGCGATGGGGATGTCCACCTCCTGACCGGCCCGTACGACACGGGCGGTTTTGGCTTGCAAGCCGATAAGCTTCTTGATCGCCTCGCTGGTACGCCCTTTCGCCCGCGCTTCCATCAACTTGCCCAGCACGATGAGGGTAATAATCATCGCCGAGGTCTCAAAGTAGACATGATGCCCCAGGGCCATGCTGCCCAATGTCAGGGCGATGAGTACGGCAATGCTGTAAAAATAGGCCACCGACGACCCCATCGCCACCAACACGTCCATGTTGGCGCTGCGGTTGCGCAGGCTCTTGTAGGCGCCCACGTAATAATCCCAGCCCACGTAAAACTGCACCGGGGTCGCCAGAGCAAAGAAAAGCCAGTTCACCCAATTGGCGTGCGACCATTCACCCAGCAGCCCAAAGTCGCGGCTCATGCTCAGCAAAAACAAGGGCACAGAAAAGACAAGGCCCACGATGAGGCGGCGCTCCTGATGTTTGACTTCGGCTTCGCGGGCGGCGGCTTCGGCGTCTTCGAGATTGTCGCCAGCGACAGCCCCACCACCCGTCGTCACCACGTCATAACCGGCCCGGCGCACCGCCGCCACCAGATCGCCGCGTGTAACCGCGCCCGGCGTATAACGCACCACCGCTTTTTCGTTGGCGTAATTCACTTCAGCGGACAAGACGCCGTCTACTTTGTTCAGGCGGCGTTCGATGGTGTTGGCGCAGTTGGTGCAGGTCATGCCGAGGAGGGGAAGCTCGGTAACGGCCGTAGGCACTTCATAGCCCGCCTTCTCAATACGGGCGATCACCTGCGCCGTCACCTCTTGCGGTTTTACCAACGTCGGATCGTAGGTAAACGTCACTTTTTCGCTGGCATAATTCACCGTCGCGCCGCCCACGCCCTCCACCTTTTTGGCGCTGCGTTCCACAGCCGCCACACAGTTGGCGCAAGTCATGCCCACGACAGGCAAGGTAATTTGCTTCTGTTCGGACATAGGAAAGTGGTTGGTTGGGAGTGGTTGGTTGGGAGTTGACAGTTGATAGTTTGACTCCCCCACTAACAACTATCAACTCCCAACTATCAACTAATCTGAATCAAACCTTCGGGCGGGTAGTTGATTTCTTGCAGCAGCGATTGAATCTGGGGCCAGGAGGCCGGGGCCTGCCATTGGATGGTGACTTGTTTGGTGGATTGGTTGGCGCTAACGGCCGTTACCCCCGCCAATTCGCCCACTTCCATTTCAATCGTATGGGTACAATGCCCACAGCTAATATTGGGAACGATAAACGTTTTGCTTTCCATGAGATGTCTCCTTAAATCAAGATGGTGCGGGCGGCGGGTAGCGCGTAGCGGGTACTCGCCTCATTTTTTGCCGGTAACTTCAAAAACCTGGGTGATTTCTTGCAGCATCCGTTCCCGCTCGGCGGGATCATCGCCGCGAATAGCGGAAGTGACACAGGTGTGCAGGTGGTTGTCTAGCATGAGGGTGTTGATCTTGGCCAGAGCAGCCTGCACGGCCTGAATTTGTTGGATGACGTCTATGCAGTAGGCGTCGTCGTTGACCATGCGCTCAATGCCTTTGATATGCCCGGCGGCGCTCGCCAGACGCTGCGTCACTGTTTTTTTAGTTGTGTCGTCCATGTCGTTTTGCCTCGCTGCACCCCACCCCCCTGTGGGGGGGGGTACGATGAGGATTATAGAGAGTGGTGTCGCCGTTGTCAATGGGCGGTGGCGAAACGG
>CALFEW010000477.1 GCA_937958365.1 uncultured Chloroflexota bacterium
GATAGGGGATGACCTGGCCCTGGCTGTCGCGGATGTGGAAGCTGTTTAGTTCCTCAGGCAGTTCCAGCGTCAGGCCGACGATTTCGCGGCGGGGGCGGGAGGAAGGGTTGAAGATGGTGACGGCCGTTTCCCCTTCCCCCGCCGACGTATCCACCGCCTGTACAATCGCCCGCAAACTTTCGGACGACATCACCTGCGCCATGCGGCTTACTTCGGCAAAACGCGCCTGCATGTCCTGGGCAATCGGGTCAATACAGCAGCCGCACAGGTCGTCGTGGGTGTGGTTGAGCAGCAGCGTCTTCCACGTCTGCTCAAAGCGCTCTTGGGGATAGTCGAAGCCGTAGGCCCAGGCAAAGGCGTTAAACTTTTCCGCCCAGCGCTCCAGTTCCCGTTGGCAGTTGTTGTTTTGTTGGTTGAGATGGCTGCGGCTGGAGTAGACGCCTTTGAGAATGGGGGCATAACGGCCGCTGTAGAAATAACCACGCAAAACAGGCAAATCGGGATTGTGCTGGCGAATGGTTTGCAGATAGTCGGGCGGTGTGGTTTGCACGGCCGTCATGTCCGGCCCAATTTTCTTATTCACCTCCGCCAGAATAGGCAGCACGTCATCAGGCTCCGGCACTTGCTCGTAACCATTCATCAGCAACACATTGGGCGTGGTGGCAAAATGGCGCAACAACTTCGCATGGCTCACAATGCGCTCTCCGGCAATCTCCCGCGTCAGCCCCAGCGCCATCGCATTGCGATAACTATCCAGCAGATACACCCCTAAAATGCGCGATCCATCCGGCGCTTCCCACCAAAACTCCGTTTTAAGCTCGTCGGCCGGCATCTCCACCCCGCGCCAGACAAATGCCCCCTCAATGCCAAAGCCCCGAAAAATCTGCGGCGCCTGCGCAATCTGACCGAAATTATCCAGCAGCCAGCCCGCTTTCATCACCGGCCCAAAGGTACGTGCCATTTTGTCGCCGATGAGCAGGTTCCTCACCAGCGCTTCACCGCTTACCAGGCTCCAATCGGGCTGTAAATAAGCGGGGCCAATTTGCAGTTGTCCCCGTTGGGCAAAGTGACGAATATCGCGCGCACGAACTGCCGCCTCGTCGGGTGGCAGTTGCGCCAGATAATCTTCAATGATCAGCGTTTGCCCATCCAGCACAAAACGATAGCCTGGTTCGGCCGCCAGCTTAGTCAGTAGGTTGTGAAAGAAGGTGGGCAGCCAGCGATTGGCGTAACGCGCAGTAAAAATCCACTCCCGATCCCAATGGTTATGGGTGATCAGATGAATAGTCAGTGGGTCAATCATATATATTCCTCGAGGGGTTCGTAGTCAGACCGAACAGGTTTTCCGAAAGCCTGTCCGACTTTGACAGAACTTAGCTGTTTTCCGGTAAAGCAGGCACGATCTTGGGCAGCGATTTGTGCTGTTTGACGGGCACGAGCATGGCAGCATAACGCCGTTCGGCCAGAGGCTTGTGGAAGGCCGCCAGGTCTAGCTGCCACAGGGGTGGATAGTAGAGGGTGTCGGCCGGCTCTTCATGCTCACTCAGCAGTTTGTAGGCTCGCATCTTGTCCAGCAGCTCTTTCTTCAGCTTTTGCGGGCAGATAGGCGAATGATAGATCACTTGCATGGCCGCGTAGGTCATATCCTCGATGTGTTCTTCACCCTTGTCGCTGTCGTGCATGTGCGGATTGCGCGAAGCAATCTGAAAAATCTCGACGTGTTCATGAATCAGGTTCTTGCGCAGGGTGGTACCCTGGACGCCGCCAAACTGCTCGAACAAATTGATAAAATGGTAAGGCTCAATGGAGTAACCGGCGGAATAACGCAACTGCATTGCCAGATCCATCGTCAGGGCGTGTTCACCCGCATTGCCGGTGCGGATGATTTCTGTCTCAAAGCCGGTGTATTCGGCCAGCAAATTGTTCAGTAATTGATTGGTATTGCGTGAAGTGCGACCCCATTTGACAAAAAACAGGGCGTCGGCGACGATTTTGGGCTTACTGTGCCAGGCGATGCGTGTCATGGCATAGCGGGATTTACTCATGACAAAGCTGGCGGCGTATTCGTGTACGTATTCCAGCACGGCGCCGGGGAAGTAATTATCGGCGTCTACAAAGCCAATGTATTTACGGCCGGCCAACCGGGCCAGCATCGTCGCCATAATCATGCCTTCCGCTTTGCCGTTGCGCACCAGGCCGGTGTCTGGGTCTAAAATGGTGTCATAGCCGACACAGCGAAAGGCTTCGGCAATGGCCCGGTCTTTCTGATGGACGACGATGATTTGCTTGTTGGTGAATTGCGAAAAGCGGGCAAAGGCTTCTTGCTCCAGAGCGAAACGATCAACCGGGTGGCGGGGGCTGTTGGAGGCGATGATCACCAGGCAGTGGTTGGGAATGCCACACAAAACGCCTTCCACCAGTTTGATCCGTTCGCCCTGCATCGGCACAACGATAGCCATTTGCTGTTCAATGTCGTGAAGCTCTTCATAGGAAATGCGGCGAATAACGTCTGACTCAGTGGGGATTTCCTTTTTCTGTTTGAGGCTGGCGTCCAGTTCCCATACCTGCTGGACGCTGTGAATGAGAACAGCGCCAAAACGTTCGCTGTCTTGGGGTATGGCAATACGCATGTTTACTTGCTCCTGTAGTGTAACGGGCCATCTGTTGTTGGTTTGTTGGCTGGTGGATCGATCGGTTGGATGAAAAACAAACGAACCCGACAAGACTTGCACGTAGTCTTGTACTTTTGGATAGGATGTTGTTGACCTTAATAGTAGTAAACTTTGGCCGTTTGTGCCACCTGATGTGGTAACGAACAGGAATCCTCAATTTAGATCAGGCATTCGTGCGAACAAGGTGATTTCTTCGCAATTTACGCTGAACTGTCATGCTGAGCGGAGTCTTCGGAGGATGCTTCGGCAAGCTCAGCACAGGCTCTCAGCATGACACATTTCTGGTTAAATTGAGAATTGCTGCTCTGAATCATGGGAGGAACTGGTAGCGGGTAGCCCATTGCCGTGGTCGTATGTGCTGCTCAATAACTGCTTCTGCATACGGTGCTGATTTCTGAGATTCCTCATGATCTTAACCACCCTCGCAAGAATAACTGCTTATATTGCTTCTGGTTTTGGGGGGGTGACACAGGTCTCTATTGTCTCAAAATCCGCATACATAGGAGCAGAACACATGAAGCAGCAAAACCGTCTTTACCGTCCATCCATCCTCCACGGCCTGGCTCTAGCCCTCCTCTTCTTCTTGGTTATGGGCTTTGTCCCCAAGACACAGGCCGCACCGATGGCGCCGGACTACACCATTACTACTCTAGGCGGCGTCCTGGTGGTAACAGACGTATCTGGCAATGGTGAGACGTTAACGGTGAGTGAACCAGGAGGCGGAAACATCTTGTTCTC